>JBAVVF010000920.1:0-9600 GCA_049697155.1 Anaerolineales bacterium | reverse complement strand
GATACAGAAAGGTCAGCAGGATGGCCGGCGTGCCGGTCACCAGGGCATTCAAACTGAAATAATTGAACAGGCCGAAGATCAGCAGGGCAATCGAAAGCCCGCGCGGCGGCTGCCACTCGGAAAGCCGGAAGGACAGCAGGACCGTCCCGACCAGCGCAATCTCAGACAGCAGCAGCCAGATTCCGCGCGACAGCGTGAAATCCCAAAAGAGAGACACAGGGATATAGAGCAGAACAATGTAGAACGGATCGTTCAAAACGTAGGTGTATTCAGTCTCCGAGGCGGCCCGGCCATACGCGATCTCCTGGGTCCGCTGTGCAATCTCGGTGCTGTAGGGTTCGATGCGCTCGACGAGGAAAGCCCGCGCGCCGCTCCAGCGCAGGAAGAACCACTCCCCGCCCGGGACGAGGCGTGCCACAACGATATTTGCTGCCAGTAAAATGCCGATAATTAACAGCACAAGCCCCAGGAGCCGGAGTTCCTCTGCACTCAGCCACTTTCGGGATTTCCGTATATCCTTGAATTCCATTGGCTAGTCGATGGAGAAGCGGAAAATCGGTCGCGTGGGCGTACGCCGCGCCACTTCCCGGAAGCCGGCCTGCTGGAATGCCGAGGCGGTTCCGGTGTAGATGAAAGGAGCGGGCATTTCCTTCTGAGCTTCCACAGGATAACCTTCCACAATCCTGCCACCCTGATTGCGGACGTGCTCGACCGCGGCCTTCAGCAGCTCGACCGATATCCCCGTTCTGCGGGCCTTCTTCGCAACAAAGAGGCAGGTCACCGACCAGACCGGTTGATCGTCCACGGGTTTGAGGGTGCGCGAATGAGCCAGCCGGGGATAGGCTTCGCGCGGCTCGACCGCGATCCAGCCGACCACTTCGCCATGCAGATACGCCAGCAGGCCGGTCGGGGTCCCCGAGTCGACAATGGTTTTGTGCATTTGACGCGCCTCGTAGCCTTTGGCTTCCTCATAGGCCTTGCCGCGCAGCTTCCAGAACATGCACCAGCAGCCGGCACACGCGCCGTTCGGACCAAACAACTCTTCAAGATCGGTCCATAGATTACGTTTGAGAGGTTTGAAGGAAAATTCAGTTGTCATTTCAGGGCATGAGGATGTTCAGGCGCTGGGGCAAAATCTCGTACTCAAAATCCCGGATCCATTCGGGCAGCAGCTCTCCATCGGTGTGAGCGGGCGAGGGCTTGTCGAGGTGGATGGAAACGCGCGTGACCTGAACCTCGCGCATCCCTTCCATCTCCACATAACTCCCCTTGTCTTCGTTGAAAGCGCGCGGCAGGGCCAGGAACAATCCGAGGCGTGTGCTGCGATAGCCATAGGCCAGGGTCAGCTTCCCGTCGAAGGGATCCGCATGCGGCGTCATGAAGAAACCGCCCGTTCGCCTTCCGTTTCCAACAGTGATCAGGGAAAACTTCCCGGTGTACTCCCCGCCATCCCACTGGATGGTGCCCTGCCATTCGAGCTTGTCCAGGATCGCCTGGACGGCCGCGACCATGTAGCGGGCCATGCCCTTGATCCAATGGATCTTTTCATGCTTGATGGTCACATACGGCTCCAGGCCGGCCGCCGAATTGTTGACGAAATAATGATCGTTCAATCTGCCCAGATCCACGGCGCGGGTCTTCCCTGCAGCAATGACGCGGGCGGCCTCCGCCAAATCGGTTGGCAATCCAAGCGCGTAGACGAGATCGTTGGCCGAGCCGGTCGGCAGGATGCCCAGCGGAGGCAGTGCCCCCTGTCCGGAGCCCGCGGCGCGCATCAGGCCGTTGGCTGCATCGCCAATCGAACCGTCGCCGCCGGCCACAATGATCGGTGAGAACTTTTGCCTGACGGCCTGCTCTGCCAGTTCGACGATCTGTCCTTTTCTTTGCGAGACCACCACGTCAAAATCCACCCCTGCGGTTTTCAGAGCGGATTCAGCTTCGGGCCAACGCTTCTCCGAGTTCCAACGGTTCGAATAGGGATTCAAAATCACTTTCGCGGTCATCGACCCTCCACCAAATGGACTGGTTCAATTTTACCCCGTAGATTCCATTCCCTGAGTTGTGAAACCAAAACTGCAACGAAAATGAGAGCGCAGCCGAAAATCTGAATCCCGGCCAGCCTCTCGTCCAGCAGCCACCAACCCGCCAAAACGGCAAACACCGATTCGAGACTCAGGATCAGGGCGGCGTCGGCCGGCGGCGTGTGCCTCTGGGCCCAGATCTGAAGTGTGTAGCACAGTCCCAGCGAGAAGATCGCCGTATAAGCGACTGCGCCAAATAATGTCCAGCTCATTGGCATGGACCTTTCCACAAACAGGCCGATCCCCAGGTTAAGCAGCCCGCACACGCTAAGCTGACCGATGGAAAATGACAGCGTCTCGAACTTCGAGGCATATTTCCCCAACACAACCACATGCACCGTCCAGAACAGCGCGCCGACCAGCTCGAGCGCGTCCCCGGCGCGGACCTCGAACCGGCCCCCCGTCGAGAGGAAAAAGGCCCCCAGCCCGGCCAGCACCACCGCAAGGACGGAAATCCAGTGGGCCTTCTCACGCCAGCCCAGAAAGAGCATGATCGGAACAAAGACCACGTACAGGCTGGTGATAAACCCGGCATTGCCTGCGGTCGTGTAGACCATGCCCAGCTGCTGGACTGCGCTGGCAATAAATAACAGCAATCCCGCAACCAGCATCCACCGATATTGATTGCGCGGAAGAGGTGCGATGCTCTGCTGAGCCCGCCGCATGAATGGCAGCACGACAATGGCCGCCAGCAAATAGCGCACACCGTTGAACAGGTATACGCTTCCCATTTGGCCGGCAATCCGCTGTGCGACAAATGCCGAGCCCCAGATAATGGAAACGAGCAGGAGGGTTAGATCCGCCTTGAGACGCATAATGATTCGGGCATTCCAGGTGATAAAATGGGTGACGTCATACCCATAACCATTCCGGAATTCGCTCAATGATAGCATAGGTATGGTTGTACCAAGCGGACACATCGAGGCGGGACTGCGGGTCACTTCTCCGCAACAGGATGCAGGCGAAATCGTTACAATAGATCAAGGAAAGAATGTGCGTGACTGGCATATCTATGGGAGGGAGCCTGGTGCAGGGATCCAGCATGACAACGGGAAATTTGTCCGCACAACTTCCGCATGAACTGGCAGATACAATCGATGGGGCCTTCGCCGATAATATGTCAGACAATTCCGAATCACCGCCCCAGGCAGAATGACATAAGAATCCGGATTTTATATCGGTGATTGAGACTCAAGGTGTGACACTCTTATTCGATGTTAATTTTCCCTGCTTCAATCGAGGTATACTATCTTTTAATTACAGGTGATAAATGAATAATCCTTTAGAATCTACCGGTCGGGTAAAAGCTTCCCTCAACGCACAAAAATACATTGCATCAGATGAAATCGCGACGATCGTCTTCCTGGCGCAGAAGCTTGGGAAACCGCTTCTGACGGAGGGCCCTGCGGGGGTCGGCAAGACGGAGCTAGCCAAAGCCATCGCGGGGGCGACCGGGCGCGAGCTGATCCGCCTGCAGTGCTACGAGGGGCTGGACGAATCGAAGGCATTATACGAGTGGGAATATTCCAAGCAATTACTCTACACACAATTATTGCGGGACAAGCTGAATGACGCCCTGGGTAAAGCGGAAACATTATCTGAAGCCGCGGACAAGCTGGCCAAGGAGGAGGATGTATTCTTTTCGAGTCGATTCCTTCTGCAGCGTCCGCTCCTCAAGGCCATCTTGTGCGACGAGCCCACCGTCCTGTTAATCGATGAAATCGATCGGGCCGACGCGGAGTTCGAGGCTTTCCTGCTCGAAGTGCTGAGCGACTTCCAGGTCTCGGTCCCTGAGTTGGGGACCTTGACCGCCCGCCACCGGCCCTTCGTGGTGCTCACTTCCAACAACACCCGTGAACTATCCGAAGCGCTCAAGCGGCGCTGCCTGTATCTTTTCATAGATTACCCGACTCTGCAGGAGGAGCTGGCCGTTGTGCGGCTCAAGGTCCCGGAGTTGAATCCCAAGCTGGCCCAGCAGGCCGTGGAGTTCGTGCAGAAGCTGCGCACGACCGAGATGCGCAAGTCACCCTCCATCAGCGAGACATTGGACTGGGCCAACGCCCTGGTCGCCCTCAACGCCAAGAGCCTCGACAAGCAGACCCTGCAGGACACGCTCTCCGTCCTGGTCAAGCACGAAGCGGACTTGCAGAAGGCCAAGCGGCAACTTATTGCCCCTCCGCCCGGGAGAGGCAAGCCTGATGAGTTTGGAAGGTTTTCCGGGAATTAGATCGTATCGATGGTCGAGTAGGCGGTGCTCTCCCGCCGTATCGAGACCATCAATTACAGGTAGTCATGGATTGGGTGGTCTCGATACGTGGCGCCAGCAGCGCCACTACTCGACCACCGATAAGGAATGTGCATTATGGAATCCCGCATCTTACAGTTAATTGCTGCACTGCGCGCCAGCGGGGTGCGCGTGTCACTGGCTGAAAGCGCGGAGGCCTTCTCCGCCGTGGATCTGATGGGGATACAACATCGCGAACACTTCCGTCTGTCCCTGCGTACGACATTGATCAAGGACGCCCGCGACCTCCCCGTATTCGACAAGCTGTTTCCGCTTTTCTTCGGCTCGGGTCAGCCGCCCGCCATGGGTGGCAACCCGTCGGATGATATGACCCCCGAAGAGGCACAGATGCTCGCCGATGCACTGCGCCAGTTCGCGCAAAACCTGCGTCAGCGCATGCAGCGCCTGATGAACGGTGAACAGCTGTCCAGGGATGAGCTGGAAAAGCTTGGCCAGATGGTGGGGCTCAATCAAACGGACGATCTCCGTTACCAGGAATGGATGGGCCAGCGCATGATGCGCGCCCTGGCCTTCCCGGAAGTGCGGGAAGCGCTGCGCGAGCTGATGGAACAGCTCAAAGAGATGGGCATGAGCAGGGAGCGCGTCGAGGAGATGCGCCAGATGATCCAGCAGAACATGCAGGGACTCGAACAGCAGATCCGGCAGTTCGCCGGGGAGCGCATCGCCGAGAATTTGAGCGAGCAGCCCCCCAGCGAGAGCGCGGACAACCTGATGAACCGTCCGTTCAATGCCCTGGCCGATGATGAGAAAAAGATCCTGCAGCGCCAGGTCAAGCGGCTGGCCGCCGCCCTGCGGACCCGTATCGCCCTGCGCCAGAAACGGTCCAAGAGTGGGCAGCTCGATCCAAAGGCAACGATCCGTTCGAACCTGAAGTACCACGGCGTGCCGATGGAGATCAAATACCGCGACCGGACCCGCAAGCCGAAGATCGTGGTCATCTGCGACGTCAGCACGTCGATGCGCTTCTGCTCGGAGCTGATGCTGAGCTTCCTGTTCGCGCTCCAGGGGCAGGTCCGCAAGACGCATGCCTTCGCATTCATCGATCATCTCGAATCGATCTCGGAGGACTTCAGCGGTGTGGACGCAGATGAGGCGATTACCTCCGTGCTGCTGCGCATGCCCAGCGGGCACTACAACACCGACCTGGGCTTTTCGCTCAACGACTTCAACAGCGAATACCTGGATACGCTCAACGGTCAGACGACCCTGATCATCGTCGGCGATGGACGCAACAACTACAACGACCCGCGCCTGGACATCTTCACGCTGATGAGCCGCCGCGCGGCCCGCACCATCTGGCTGAACCCTGAGCCCCCGGTCATGTGGCACGGCGACAGCGACATGCCGAAGTATGCGCCGCTCTGCAGCGACGTGCTCAAGGTGGGTAATTTGAAGGAACTGATCGGTGCGGTGGATACACTGCTGTCGGTGTAACTTTTTCAAAGCTCATAAGCCCAAAATCGGCTTATAATAATGGCGTACTCATTCGCACAAGTCATTCACTCCATCACCAGGGAACAATCGAAGCAGCACGGAAGACATTATGGCCAGAATCATGGTCGTCGAAGACGACATACCCGCTTCAAACTTCATTGCCGAGGTCCTCAAAATGGGCGGTCATGAGGCCATTATTGTGAACGTGAGTTCCGATGCGATCAAAATCGCGGACGACACCCTTCCCCAGGCCTTTCTTCTCGATCTCATGATGCCGCCGCCGGATGGATTCAAGCTCTGCAGAATGCTGCGTGAACATCCGGGTTTCAAGCGCACCCCCATCCTGATCGTCACCGCTCTGGATAACACCGACAGCAAGATCGTCGCCATCGGGGCCGGCGCCAACGACTATCTCGTAAAACCCTTCCACGTGGACGACCTGCTCACAAAGGTCAGCGACCTGCTTGACGAGTAACCCCATAAATTGTCCAAAATCAGGAGGAAGTCCGCGTACTGCGGACTTCGCCGCGTTATACAGGCTTTGAATGCACCGTTTCATGCAAAGCCGGGAGCAATCCCTAAGATGACCAGACTCGCCATCCTCTCCGATCTGCATGGCAACCTGCCGGCCCTCGAAGCCGTCATGGCGGACATGAAGAATTCCGAGGTCGATCAGGTTATCGTCCCGGGCGATGTGATCAATTTCGGCCCCTTCTCAAGGCAGGTCGCTGAGCTGGTGATCGCAAAGGGCTGGCCGGTCATCCGGGGCAACAACGAATACTTTCTGGTCGATTACCAGACCCCGCGCGCCCCGGCCGAATGGAGCGACCCGATTCAATTTGCTCCGACCGCCTGGCTGGATGAGCAATTCGATCAGAAGCTGAAGATATCCATCGCGTGCTGGCCCGATACGTTGAATCTGCGCTTCCGGGGCGCGCCCCCGCTCCAGGTCTTTCACGGCACGCCGGAAAGTCCCTGGGAGCCTATCTACTGGACGATGAGCGACGCAGAGATCGAGAAGCTGCTGCAAGGTGTGGAAGCAGACTACGTCATTTGCGGGCACACGCACATTCCCATGGACCGGCAGGTCGGCCGCTGGCATATCTTCAATCCGGGGTCGGTGGGCGTCCCGCTCGATGGCATCTTTTCCGCCAGCTACATGATTTTGGATGGCAATGAACAAGGCTGGACACCCACGTTTCGAAGAATACCCTTCGATTATGAAACGATCTTCGCAGAGTTCGAGAGGCTGAAGTATCAGCAGGTATGCGGACCCATTGGGCGTTTGATGGTGGAAGTCTATAAGAGCGCCCGTCCTTTGTTTGGCTTTTTGAAGTGGCGTGAGATCGAGAGACCCGGTCAGCCCATCCGCGACGCGCTGATCGACGAATTTCTCGCGACCGCCAACTGGTGGGACTACGCTCATCCCGCCTATCACCTCAACCTCGACAGGTAGCTTCCAGCTCTTGACACCCCATCCAGCGGCGATATAATCGTCTGTGACTATTTAAACGATTTTAGTCACAGGGACACAGCATGCCAAAAGCGTTCTCAGACCAGGAAAAGGAAGCTCTGCGCGCCAAACTGCGTGAGAAGGGCAAAAAGCTCTTCGAAAAGCAGGGACTCAAAAAGACCCGCATCGACGAACTGACCGGGGCCGTCGGCATCTCCAAAGGCGCCTTCTACCTCCTCTATGAGTCGAAGGAGGAGCTCTTCCTTGAAATTCTGGAGGAGCTCGAAACGGATTTCCGGGCGAGCATCTTCGACTTTGCGATCGAGCCCAGGGAGGACGCCCGCCGCCTGCTCGCCCGGCTGCTGACCAGCGCCCTCCTGACCTGGGACCGCTATCCCCTGCTCAAGGACATCGGCGTGGCCGAATTCGAATACCTGGCCCGCAAGCTTCCCGCCGAACGGATTCAGGCGCATGCCAACCGGGACAACCAGTTCGTCGAGGACTTTATCGAAAAGATCAGGAGCGAGGGCATCACGGTCAAAGCCTCGCCGCGCGTTGTCTCAGGCTTGATGATGAGCCTGTTCTTCGTCAGCCTGCACCGGAACGACCTGGGGGAAAGCGTCTACACTGAAACGATGGAAGTCCTGGCGGACCTCGTAGCAGGATACATCGTCGGGGCTGCATCCCCAACAACGATCAAGCGGAGCAAAAGATGAAATTCGCAATCGAAACGAATAGCTTATCAAAGTTCTACGGCGAAGTACGGGCCGTGGATTCTGTCAGCCTGCGCGTGAAGCCGGGCGAGATCTATGGCTTTCTCGGCCTGAACGGCGCGGGCAAGACGACCACCATCCGGGCCCTGCTGGGCATGATCCGCCCGAGCGAGGGAAACGTGCGGGTGCTGGATCAGGCCGTCGGGCCAAACGGAGGCGGACCGTGGGCCCGGGTCGGGCATCTCGTCGAGAGTCCCTCCGCCTATCCCGAGCTGAGCGTGCGCGAAAACCTGGAGATCGCCAGGCGCCTGCACGGGATATCGGATCCGGCTGTCACGTCGCGGGTCATCGAGCGGCTCGCCATCGCTCCCTACGCGGACCGGAAAGCGGGCACGCTTTCGACAGGCAATCTCCAGCGCCTGAGCCTGGCGCGCACCCTGCTGCACGAGCCCGAGCTGCTGATCCTCGACGAGCCCGCCAACGGGCTCGACCCGGCCGGCGTCGTGGAAATCCGGGAACTGCTGGCATCGCTCGCGCACGAAAAAGGAGTGACCGTTTTCATGTCGAGCCACATCCTGACCGAGGTCGATCGACTGGCCACACGGATCGGCATCATTCACATGGGACGGCTGATCGAAGAACTGGATACGGACGCGCTCGAAAAGCTGCGTTCGAAGCGGCTCGAGATCCAGGCCCGCGATCCTGAAGCTGCACAGGCTTGCCTGCAAAGCGCCGGCTACCAATCAGCATTAAATGGCGGAACGATCTGGATCGAAGCTGCTCATGCGATCGAGCATCCGGACGACATTGCAAAGATCATGGTCAATGCAGGTATCCCGCCAACAAGGCTGGCCGTCGAACAGCAAAATCTTGAAGATCACTTTCTGCAATTAACGGGAGGCACAAAATGAATGGATTTCTCCCTGCTCTGTGGAGCGAGACGCTCAAAATGCGCCGCTCCAGGGTTCCGCTCTTTACTGCCATTGGCTTTTCGTTCATGCCGCTGGCAGGCGGACTCTTCATGGTCATCCTGAAAGATCCCAAAGCCGCCCAGGCCATGGGATTGATCAGCGCCAAGGCCCAGCTCATGGTGGGTGTCGCGGATTGGCCGGCGTACTTCAACTTCCTGGCGCAAGCCGTTGCGGCGGGCGGTCTGATCCTTTTTTCCATCGTCACGACCTGGGTCTTTGGCCGCGAGTTCTCCGACCATACCGTCAAGGAATTGCTGGCGCTGCCCACCTCACGCGAAGCCATCGTCACGGCAAAGTTCATTGTCATCGGCGTCTGGACGATGGCCGCGACCTTGCTGATCTTTGGTCTGAGCCTGGTGGTGGGGAATCTGGTTGTCCTGCCCGGCTGGTCGACGGAACTGCTCCGCTCCACCTTCGCAGGTGTGCTGGGCTGCGCGTTCCTCACCCTGGGATCGATCCCCTTCGTCGCCCTGCTGGCCAGCATGGGGCGCGGTTACATGCCCCCGTTCGGGTGGATGATCCTCACGATGGTCCTGGCGCAGTTCTCAGTCATCCTGGGCTGGGGAGACTGGTTCCCGTGGGCAGTCCCGGGCATGTTCAGCGGCGCGGCGGGTCCGCGCGCGGAGGTTCTTGGCATTCACAG
>JBAVVF010000919.1:0-6578 GCA_049697155.1 Anaerolineales bacterium | reverse complement strand
ACCAGGAACAGGGCATTCTGGAGAGAAATCCCTTCCAGACCATCGATCGCGGCGGCGTGGGCAAACTGATGGAATGGGCAATTGCCGAAGGCCGCAAGACCCGGCCCAACCTCGAAGTGGGCATCTGTGGTGAGCACGGCGGTGACCCGAATTCGATCGAGTGGTGTCACCTGATTGGCAACAACTATGTCTCCTGCTCGCCCTTCCGCGTGCCGATTGCACGTCTGGCCGCGGCCCACTCGGCGCTGAAGCACCAGCCCAAAAAGGCGGCTCCCAAGAAGAAGGCAGCTGCAAAGCCAAAAGCAAAGAAGATTGTGAAGAAGACCGTCAAGAAAGCGGCGAAGAGAAAGTAAAAAGTAAGAAGTAGAAAGCAGTTAGAATCAAACAAGGACACACTTTGACAGTGTGTCCTTGTTTTTTATTTCAGGTCCTGCATTACCGGACCGTGATCACCTGTCCAACATAGATCAGGTTGGCGTTCTTGATCTTCGGATTGAGCGCCAGCAGGGCGTCGACGGTCGTTCCGTACTTGTTGGCGATGATCCGCAGGGTATCGCCTCTCTGGACCGTGTAGGTCGTGCCCGTCGAAGGGACGGTGATGGCCTGCCCGACATAGATCAGGTTGGGGTTGCTGATCTGCGGATTGAGTCTCAGCAGTTCGTCCACGCTGGTGCTGAACTTCGCAGCGATCTTCCGCAGGGTATCACCTTTGACGGCATAGTAGGTCTGTCCAGGCGGTGGGGGCGGCGGGGGATTGCCAGGCACAGTCGAGTAGATGGTCAGTCGCTGGCCTTCGTAGATCAGGTTGACGTTTGTGATCTCCGGATTCGACTTGAGAATGGAATCCACGGTCGATCCGAAGCGGTTCGCCAGAGCCTTGACAGTGTCGCCGCGGGCCACGATGTAGATCAGGTAGCCGCCGTCGGTGCCGAGGATCGTGCCGGGCAGAAGCAGGACCTGCCCCGGGTAGATCAGGTTGCCGCTGCCGATTTCGGGGTTCGCCCGGCGCAGGGCATAGATGGTCGTGCCGCAGCGATCCGCGATCTTGCGCAGCGTGTCGCCGCTTTGTACCGTGACGCTCGTGCCACAGCCGGCCGCGAAGGCGGGGCTGGTAAAAGCCAGTGATGTGAGCAGCATTGCAATAAGGACGAATAATTGTATAAACTTTTTGGTGTTCATCGAAACCTCCATTTCGTTGTCGATCTAGAGCACAGGATGTATTTCGATGCAGGAAAGTTCCCCAAAATGCGCGACCGGTACTTAATTCCTATCCGTTAGATGTCGAACCCCTCCGGCAGCTCGGCATAGACGCCCCGCATATCCTGCGGGAGGGCCCGGGCCAGCGTGAACATCAGCCGATCGGTCAGCGCCAGCGGATTCTCCCCGAGCCGGGGCGTGAGCGGAGGCAGCAGCCGGACCTGGACCCGGGCCCGGTGCGGGAACCCCTTGAAGAAGCGGTCCGACCCCGTGATGGCCGCCAGCACGATGGGACACTCCGCCTCGATCGCCAGCCGGGCGGCTCCCGTCTTGGCGACGGCCAGGCCCTTCCCCTGCGAGCGTGTCCCTTCGGGGAACATGCCGAGGGTCAGGCCGCGCTTCAGCACCCTGGCGGCGTGACGCATCGCCCACTGGTCCTTCTCGCCGCGGTTGACGGGGAAGCCGCTCAGGTTGCGCAGAAAAACATCCAGGAGAGGATTCCTGAACAGTTCGGCCTTGCCCATGAAAAAAATCGGGCGCGGCACGGCAAACTGTATCGGGAACACGTCGAAGTTGGTGACGTGATTCGCGGCCAGGATGACCGGTCCCTGGCGCGGGAAGTTCTCCAGCCCGTCCACCTCCAGCCTCATCACGATCCCAAACAGGGATCGCAGGGCCGCGATCATCGCACGGCGCTGAGGCGTGTCGGCAAAGTAAAACTTCTTTTTGTCACGTGGATCGATCTGGGGTGTCGCGAGAGTCGTAGAGTCCATAGAAGGGATACCGCTGAAAGTGGGTTATACTTACAAAAAAATCATCAGTCCACGAGGTGGAAGCTTTTGTGGCCTACTGATAATAACACTCGGAGAATGAAATGGACACTATCATCGAAAGTATCTCTGCACTGGAAATCCTGGATTCGCGCGGCAACCCGACGGTCGAAGTGGAAGTAACACTGGCAGACGGTTCGTGGGGCCGGGCGGCGGTCCCCTCCGGCGCCTCGACCGGCGTGCACGAAGCCCTCGAACTGCGCGATGGCGACAAGAAACGCTTTTTGGGCAAGGGCGTCTCGAAAGCCGTAGCCAGCGTCAACGGCCCGATCGCAGACGCGCTCTTCGGCTGGGACGCGGCGGAACAGAAAGCGATCGACGCGGAATTGATTTCCCTCGACGGCACACCAAACAAATCCAAATTTGGCGCAAACGCAGTCCTGGGCGTGAGCCTGGCCGTGGCCAAAGCGGCCGCAAATTCACTGGGATTACCCCTCTACCGCTACATCGGCGGCGTGTATGCCCACGTGCTGCCTGTACCGATGCTCAACATCCTGAACGGCGGCGCACACACGGCCTGGCAGTCCACCGACATGCAGGAGTTCATGGTCATGCCGTTCGGCGCGCAGACCTTTGCGGAAGGCGTGCGCTGGGGCGCAGAGGTCTATCACGCCCTGAAGTCTGTGTTGAAGGAACGCGGCTACGTTACGCTGGTGGGCGATGAGGGCGGCTATGCCCCCGCTTTGAAAGCCAACAACGAGGCGATCGAGGTCATTCTGGCCGCCATCGAAAAGGCCGGCTTCAAAGCAGGCCGCGGTGCGGATGTCGCCATCGCCCTCGACCCGGCCGCCTCCGAGCTTTATGAAGAAGAGACCAAGACCTACAACCTGCGCAAGGAAGGCCGCAAGCTGACCGGCGAGCAGATGGTGGAGTTCTGGGCAAAGTGGATTGCCGACTATCCGATCGTTTCCATCGAGGACGGCCTGGCACAGGATGACTGGTCAGCCTGGCAATTGATGACGAAACAACTGGGCGATAAGATCCAGATCGTTGGCGACGATCTGCTCGTAACGAATCCGGAGCGCGTCCGCAAGGCGATCAAGGACAAGGCCGCGAATGCCCTGCTCGTCAAGCTCAATCAGATCGGTTCGCTCACGGAAACCATCGAAGCCGTCGAGACCTGCCATCGGGCCGGCTGGCGGGCAGTCACGTCCCACCGCTCCGGCGAAACCGAAGACGCGACCATCGCCGACCTGGCTGTGGCGCTGAACTGCGGGCAGATCAAGACCGGCGCGCCGGCTCGCTCCGACCGTGTGGCGAAGTACAACCAGCTGATCCGCATCGAAGCGGAGCTGGGCGATACCGCCAAATATGCAGGCTGGGGTGCGCTAAAGGCATAGTAGCACTTAAAAAATAAAGCCACAGAGAGCACAGAGCCCTTTGAGTTTGTCTCAGGAATCTCTGTGTGCTCTGTGGCTAATTTATTTAAATCCTGTTTGCATACTGCTCTGCGAACAGCGCCGGCTGTCCGCCGGTGTGCCAGAACAGGATTGTTTCGTCCTTCCTGAAAAACCCCTTGCGGATCAGGTCGAGCATTCCGGC
Source organism: Anaerolineales bacterium (assembly GCA_049697155.1). Lineage (GTDB taxonomy): Bacteria > Chloroflexota > Anaerolineae > Anaerolineales > Villigracilaceae > Defluviilinea. Next base: position 3,009 of record JBAVVF010000919.1, on the reverse strand, counting down.
CGCGGCCCGACCGGTGTAGACGGGGTCGAGCAGCAGTCCCTCCAGCTTCGCGAACAGCCTGACCGCTTCGCGCTCCGCCTCGGTCACGATCCCGTAGCCGGCCCGGCAGTAATCGGCGTTTGCCAGCACGTCGGCCGGCGTGAACTCGATCCGCTCCCCGAGCTTTTCGCTCGCCGCCGAGGCCAGCGCCGAGACGTGGCTTTTCAGCCACTCCTCGGATTCATCGATGCTAATTCCCAGGATTCGCCCATGGTAATTAAACAGGCGCTGGCCCAGGACCAGTCCCGCGTGGGTTCCGCCGGACGAGGTGCCGAAGGCCATCCAGTCTGCATGGACGCCCTGTTCCATGAATTCCTGCACGGCAAACGCGTAGCCGAGCGCGCCGGTCGGGCTCGATCCGCCGTAGGGAACAAGGTACGGTTTCCTGCCTGCGGCCGCGGCTCTGTCGAAGGTTTCCTGCAGGGTTTGATCGCGATAGGCGCGATCTGAGACCGTGACGATCTCGGCGCCGAACATCTGGTCAAGCAGCAGGTTGGCGGACGGTTCGTCGGGCATTTCCCCGCTCAGGACGAGGGTACAGTCCAGGCCAAAGCGTGCCGCGGCGGCAGCCGTCTGGCGGCAATGGTTCGACTGCAGCGCGCCGCCGGAGATCAGCATCCCGGCCCCCTGCTCCAGCGCCTCCGCCACGAGAAATTCCAGCTTGCGGGTCTTGTTGCCGCCGAAGGCCAGCCCGGTCTGGTCGTCGCGCTTGACGAGGATGCGGGGCCCATTGAGATGCGCGGTCAGGCGCGGAAGCTCTTCGATGCGTGTGGGAAGATGAGCGAAATACATGCGAGGGATCATAATATTTCCTTTTGTCCACGAAGGACACGAAGATTCACGAATGGGTCAAAGCACGAAACGTTTCCATTCCAGTTTGGGGGAGCTTCCGAAGTTGATGAGCAGGCCGACCCGCATTTTCGTGGCTTTTAGATAGTTCAAAATCTGTGATTCTTCCCGTCCGGTCAGCCTGTCCAAAGCCTTAAGCTCGACAATGATTTGGTTGTAGTAAACGAAATCGGCAATGTATTCCTTTTTCAAAAGACAACCTTTGTAATCAATACGAAGGACCTTTTGAGACACATAAGGAAGGACGCGTGAAGTTGATTCAATTTCCAATGCTTCCTGATAAACAGCTTCGAGAAAGCCAGGGCCCAAGATACGGTGGACCTCAATCGCCGCGCCGATGACAGCAAAAACCTCATCTTTCAAAATCAGCTCAACCATATTTCCTCCCTAAAGGTTTCCTGTTCTTAGTGTTCTTAGTGTCCTTCGTGGATTCTACTCCAAAGCCTGTCTCGTCTTTGCCTTGCCGCGCGAGCGCATTACATCCAGGAGGCGCGGGATAATCTCTGAATACAGCTTATACCAGAACGGATTCGGCGCGAAGTCCCAGGCGCCCAGGGTTCGCACGACCTTCCCCCCCAAACCTTCCTTGAAGCGATAGACGCCCCACATCGAATCGCTCTCAGCGAAGACGTCCGGCGCGCCCCAGAGATCGTACACGGTACAGCCTTTTGACTTCGCACGCTTCAGCGCTTCCCACTGCAAAAGGTACGTCGGCATCTTCTCACGGTGCGCGGCGCGGGACATTCCATAGACATAATAGGCGCGTCCGGCAAAATAAAAGACAAAGATCGCCGCGACAGGCTCGCCGTCCACTGCCGCGATAAGAGGCTCGGCCAAAGGCATCGACCATTGACCATGGACGATGGACGATTCCCCACCCGCCATGAAAAGTTCCCAGACTGTCCTGTAATAACCTTCGTCGCGAATTACAAAACCATCACGCACGGAAGTCTCGGCATACATCCTGTACAGCATTCCGAGGTCTTCCTGTTTGCCTACACGCAGAGCAACACCCTTCTTCTCAGCCAGGCGGACGTTGTAGCGCGTCTTCTGCTTCATGCGCGCCAGCAGCTCCTCTTCAGGAGGACTCAAATCGATCAGGACCGTGTTCCTGAACTGGATCTGATCCGACGAGTATCTCCAGCCCCTCTGCTTCAACTCGGACATGACGCCCTGTCCGTCCTGGTCGATCACATCTTCCTCGCTTGAAGGGACTCCTGTCCCCAGCAGGACGTCCGAATCCATCTTCAGGAAGATCGCGCCCTGTTTCCTGGCAAAGTACTGCAGATCGTTCAACACACGGTTCCGCAGGGATGCATTCGTCCAATCGAGCAAGGGACCTTTCGGCGCGTACAGAATGGACAAGCGTGCAGACATTCCGCCCATGGGGATGGTTTTCTTCAGGACCAGTGCAGCAGCAATACAGTGGTCAGTATTCAGTGACCAATTGTCAGTTTCTTTGGAAACAGAAAACTTCCCATCGCCAGTCCAGACTGCGTAAAGTGGACTCCATCCATACTTTGCCTTCACCTGCCCCCATTCATAGGTCTGGAGGAAATGTGGATTAGGAAGTTTAGAAATGAGAGAGTTCCAGGTTTTGGCTTCCACCATTTACTCTCTATTCCCGATAAATCGCAAATAGGCCCAATACAACAACGGATTGTAGACTCGATCCATTGCCTGGGCAGCGCGCTTCAATTCCCCGCCAAAGCCGCGCTTGAAGCGATAGACGCCCCACAAACCATCGTGGCGCTTTTCGAAATTGGCTTCCAGGGTCGCCTCGTCCTCGTCAGGGACGCCCCAAAGGTCGTATTCTTGGCCGCCATGCGCTCTTGCCCATTTCATCGCTTCCCACTGCAGGAGATAGGTCGGCATGCGATTGCGCTCCTCGTCGGTCGAGGCGCCGTAAAGATAGTAGGCGCGATTTCCATATCTTGCGACAAATAACGCGGCAAGCGGCTTACCCTCGAACTCGGCCAGGAGCAGTTCGCCCATTTGTTTTGGATGGAGAAGCTCGTAGGCACGGTGATAATATTCAAGGGAATGGACTCCAAACCCGTCACGCCCGCCGGTCAGAAGCATCATTTTGTGAAAGGATTCGAGATCGTCCCAGGCCCGGAC
>JBAVVF010000918.1:0-1847 GCA_049697155.1 Anaerolineales bacterium | reverse complement strand
TCCTTGTTTTGATCTGGCATTATATGCCGAGAGGCTCGGCAATCACGCCGGAATTTTTGATTACTTCCACGGGCCTGTTCTGGAGCGGAGTGGATCTGTTTTTCGTTCTTTCAGGATTTTTGATCGCCGGCATTCTCCTGCAAAACGTAAACTCAAAAAGTTATTTCTCGACCTTTTACATCAGAAGGGCGGCCAGAATCATCCCGCCCTACCTGGTGATATTTGCAGTGCTGGTCATTGTTATCTATTGGGCTCCGGAAGTTCTGCGGCAAAGTTCCGGAAAGCCCTTACCGCTTTGGTCTTATATGACTTTTACGCAGAATTTCTTATATGCAGCCAGGGAAAAGTTTAATGATCCCTGGATCGATGTGACCTGGTCGCTGGCAGTCGAGGAACAGTTTTATATTGTTCTATCCCTGCTGGTCAGAAATTTAAACAGAAAGAAATTATTGATTCTGGCAATCGCGCTGATTGTGGTTGCTCCCATTTTGCGATTTTATGCGCCGAACGAGATGGTTGCTTATCTGCTTCCTTTTCATCGGGCAGATTCGCTCATGCTTGGTGTTTTGCTGGCCTTAACCTGGCAGTGGGAGAAGGGACAGGAATTCCTCTACAAGCATGCCAGTATTTTTCGCTGGTCGTGTTTTTTGCTTTTCCTCGTGGTGGCTTACCTGACATATCGTCAGACATGGATTGTGGATGCCTGGGGCCATTTGGCGCTTGCACTTTTCTACTGCAATTTTATTGTGCTGGCTCTGATACAAAACGATAAGGTGGGAAGGTTCAACCCGTTCAACAGCAGGGTTTTGGAATGGTTTGGATTACGTTCCTATGGGATTTATCTATTCCACAAGCCCGTCCAGATTTTGGTCCCTCTGATTGTGGGGTGGCTCCTGCATGCTGCTGTTTCACCCTGGATTGTCATCTCAATTTACACGATTGTATTATTTTTGGTGTCTGAGGTTTCCTATCGTCTTCTTGAAAAACCAATTATGTCCTGGGGACATCGCTTCAAGTATGAATAGGCCTGACAGGCCATTGCGACGGTAACTATCTCGACTGGTTCTTCAAAGGAATTCAACTCAAACCTTATCCCAGTTTTCGGGCAACATGGGCGGGGACCAGGTTGGGTCGGGCATCCAGTTCAGCCATGAACCGTCGAAAGGATATTGGCGCTTTTCCAGCCTTTCAAGAAGCTCCGGTTTTGCGGATTCGATACCCTGAACACATTCAGGGGGGATGATCCCGCACTCGATTGCTTTTTGATAATCGTCCACATCTTTCCACCTGAAATTGAGATCCGGATCGATATCCAGATCCAGCTCGAGGTCCAACGCATCGACGCCGCAGTGAGTCCTCTGGGCGGGATATTGAAAGTTTACATAATAGCCAATGAATCGATTGGCTTCATGATTCCAAAAGAGGTTTGTCGAGTAATATTTTCCCGGCTCGACGATGAACAGTACACGATTGGTATGCCAGGTGAAATCATCCAGTTTCCAATCTGCGTTCTGGAAGTCCCAAATGCGCCTGCCATTGTTGCCCTTGCCTTTGTTGTAATCCTTTTCGACCTTGCAGACGGTGCCGGGCAATACGGCCAGAACAAGCTCCTGCGGGGCATCCTTCACAACAAAGGTTGGCATGGCATGCCAGACGCGATTCCGGAAGATGCCTCGCCATGCAATGACGTCACCTGGTTTCCACATGGGCCTTCCCCTTTTCTGAATTGCGATGGGCCCTGTAAAAGACCTCGGGATCTGCGTGGAACGCCTCCAGGCATGCTTCCGTGCAGAGATAAACCGTCCGGCCGCGATATTCCAGGCGCGGAAAAAACGCCGGATCGGCCT
>JBAVVF010000917.1:0-3394 GCA_049697155.1 Anaerolineales bacterium | reverse complement strand
GTCTCGACCAACGAAAGGATTAAATATGAACGATACCTTTACGGGAAAGCTTGTCCGGCTTTCCGCGTTCGACCCGGAGGAGATGAGCAAGGCCTTTGCACGCTGGAACCGCAATTCCGAATATTTCAGACTGCTCAATTCGTCCGGGCAGCCCATTCAATCCTCGAAGGCAGCCCTGAAGTGGATGGAAGAGGAAGTGGGTGAATTGTCGCCGTCCAGTTATATGTTCAGCATCCGTACGCTGGCCGAAGACAAACTGCTTGGCGAACTGGCACTCGATGTGGTGAACTGGAGCGGGCGCGATGCGTTCGTAGGACTCGGAATCGGCGAGACGGAATATTGGGGGAAAGGATATGGAACAGATGTGATGAATGTTCTGCTGCGCTTTGCCTTTACCGAGATCAACCTGCGGCGGGTCACTCTGAACGTGTTTGAATATAACCCGCGGGCCATCCGTTCCTACGAAAAGGCCGGTTTCCGCCACGAAGGCCGCATGCGCCGTGTCCTGAACAAGGAAGGCAAGCGCTGGGATATGGTCTACATGGGCATCCTGCGCGACGAATGGATGGAACTTAATAAAAACTGATGTTACGCAGGTAAAGTACTTTCACCACGGAGAGCACGGAGTCCACAGAGATTTTTAAAGGGTTTTCTCAGTGCCCTCTGTGGGCTCAGTGGTGAGACTGCGTAAGGTGAGTTAATAAATAAGCTCCGGTCGCCGGGGACGGCGGCTGGAGCAAGGACTGATGATTGGATGAAAATTATGGACACTCAAATCAAAACTACTGAGACGATTCTTGCCCCCGGCCTGACCCTGCGTCCTGCCAGTTGGGCGGATCTGGAACCCGTTCGCCAGCTGATCCTCGACGTTTGCATCGCCGACGGCGACGCGACAGTCGCGGTCACGTCCGAGGAGCTGGCGCGTGAGTGGAAGTCTCCCGGCTTCGAACTGGAGAAAGACGTCTGGATCGTGGAAACCGCTGAAGGACGCGTTGTCGGCTACGAGGAGTTCAACAACCGGCACGCCCACGTCTCCCTGATGGGGGATGGGTACGTGCATCCCGAATTCAAGGGACTTGGCATCGGTACCGCCATGCTGGGCGCGCTGGAAGCCCGGGCGCGCGAGGAGATGAAGTTGGCCGAACCGGACCTGCGTGTATTCATTCGCAACGGTATGATGGCCGGGGATGCGGTCTCCTGCCAGATGCACGCGACGGAAGGCTATTGCCCGATCCGCTTCTCGTGGCACATGGAGATCAAGCTGGATGGCCCGCCGCCCGTCCCTGCCTGGCCGGCCGGGATCGAGTTGCGTCCCTTTGAGATGAAACGCGATGACCATGCGGTCTTCGAGGCTCACGAGGAAGCCTTCAGCGATCACTGGGGGCACACGCCGGGGACCTATGAACACTGGCAGCATCACGTGTCGGGTCGTGAGGATTTCGATCCCACCCTGTGGTTTATCGCCTGGGACGGTGCTCAGATCGCTGGCTACTGCCTGTGCCGCTACCGCATGGGCCACGGCTGGGTCGGTACCCTGGGCGTCCGGCGGGCCTGGCGCAAACGCGGACTGGGTGAAGCCTTGCTGCTGCACTCTTTTGGTGAGTTTTACCGGCGCGGGATGAAGACCATCGGCCTCGGCGTCGATGCGGCCAATCCCACCGGCGCCACCCGCCTGTACAAGAAGGCCGGCATGTATGTCGCCGCCGAATATGTCATCTACGAAAAGGAACTGCGCCCGGGCCGTGATGTCGAGGAAGAATAGATATCATTCGCTGAGGTCACAAAGAAGATAAATGGACCTCCTGCAAACGTTTTAAATAAGTTCTTGGTGCAAAACTCGCTCACGCCGCCGTCCCCGGCGCAGGGAGCCTTTTTGCACCAGAACTAAATTAACCACGGAGACACTGAAGCACGGAGTTCTTCTCCTTTTTTCTCAGTGCGCTCTATGGTTGGAAAAGGAATAAATATGAACACTCAATTACAGAAAGAAAGTACCCTGAGATTACCCGAAGGGTTTACCTTCCGCGGAGCGCGCCTGGAAGATGTCGAGCCTGCGCTCAAGTTATACAATGCCTGGTCACAACTTGCCATTCAGGAGGACGAGTTTCAGGATGTGAATGCCATTCGCGAGGAATGGGTTTCACCCGGCTTTAACCCCGCGGAAGATATCCGTTTGGTGTTCGCACCGAACGGAGAAATGGCTGGTTACGTCGAAGTCTGGACGACTGCCAAGCCTCCGGTCCACCCGTGGATCTGGGGACGCCTCCATCCCGATTACGAAGGATTGGGTATCGGTACCTGGATGCTCCACTGGGGTGAGCAGCGCGCCGCGCAGGTCCTCAGGAATGTCCCGGAGGGTTTGCGCTTTGCGCCGCGCGTGGGAATTTACCGCCAGGCAGAAAAATCCAAAAAGCTGTTCGAGGACATGGGCTATCAGCATATTCGGAGTTCCTACCATATGCAGATCGAGATGGATGGTCCTGTGCCTGAACCTGCCTGGCCCGCGGGGATTACCCTGCGCACCTATCGGGAGACGGACGCGGAAGCCCTCTATCGCGCCGAGACTGAATCATTTCGGGATCACTTTGGGTTTACCGAAGAGCCGTTCGAGGAAGGTTTCCAACGCTTCAAACACTTCATGCTCGAATGTGAAGGCTTTGACCCGACCCTGGTGTTCCTGGCAATGGATGGCGAGGAGATCGCCGGCCTGAACTATTGCCGCCCCCATTTCCATGCGGATCGGGAACTCGGCTGGGTAGGCACCCTGGGCGTCCGCCGGGCGTGGCGCAAGCGCGGCCTGGGTTTGGCGCTGCTGCGGCATTCCTTCAACGAGTTCTACCGGCGCGGCAAGCGCAAGGTGGGCCTGGGCGTGGATGCCGAGAATTTGACCGGCGCGCTGCGTCTCTACGAGAATGCAGGCATGCATGTTCGTCTGGCATTCGATCTCTATGAGAAGGAATTGCGCCCGGGCAAGGAAATCAGTGTACAATCCCTGCAATAAAAATAACCTTGCGAAGGCCTAAGCCTTCGCAAGGTTCCCTGAAAAAGGAGTACACATGCTAAACATTCGTTGTGCTTTTTGCCAGACGCCCTATACGCTCAGCCGCGTGATCATGCTCGATGCTCTGCAGGAAGTTGATGCACAGAAACTGAGTCACTACAATGCCCAATGCCCGCGCTGCCGGCGTGCCACACGCATTCCCCGGCAGCGTCTGGAGATGGCGATGCCAAACTGGCGGAATGAGCTGAAGGAATTCGAAGCGGAAATGAAGGCGAATCCCCAGCAGGAAGCGCCTGTTCACGCAGTTGAGGCAACTGCCGCTGCTGAACCGGTACCAACGCCTGAGCCGAAACCCGTGAACGCAGAGCGAAAGTCGGCAGCCAGGTCCAGACC
>JBAVVF010000916.1:0-5007 GCA_049697155.1 Anaerolineales bacterium | reverse complement strand
GATGTGAACCATGCTCTGCCGTTCCTGACGCAGTTCTGGATGTTTGCCACCCCGGTCGCCTATTCCTTCTCCAGGCTCTCGGAAAATATGCAGCTCGTTTTGTCACTCAATCCGATGACCGGCGTGGTGAACGGATTCCGCTGGTCCCTGCTTGGCACGGGCAGTGGACCGGATCTGAGCCTGTGGATCTCTGTCGCCATTTCCTTCCTGATCTTCGTTTCGGGACTGTTCTACTTCCGCAGCATGGAAAAGACATTTGCGGATACGATCTAAGTGCCAGGTGTCACGTATCACGTGTCATGTGGTATCTACCCTGACACCTAGCACCTGACACCTGACACTTGACACTTGACACCTGACACCTATGCCTATCGCAATCAGCGTACAACACCTCGGTAAAAAATATCAGATCGGCGCGGCAGAGACGAAGTTCCGCTACAACATGCTGCGCGACGTGCTGGTGGATACGGTCTACGCGCCGGTACGGCTGGCGAAAGCGCTCGTGGGAAAATCTGACCGAAGAAGCAACAAGAACTTCATCTGGGCTTTGAAAGATGTTTCCTTTGACCTGGAAGAGGGCAGGGTCCTGGGCATCGTCGGGCGCAACGGCGCGGGCAAGAGCACCCTGCTCAAGATCCTGTCGCGCGTGACCGACCCCACCGAAGGCCTGGTCAGCGTGCGCGGCCGGGTCGGTTCGCTGCTCGAAGTGGGGACGGGTTTCCATCCCGAGCTGACGGGGCGCGAGAACATCTACATGAACGGCGCTATCCTCGGCATGAAGCGGGCCGAGATCGACCAGAAGTTCGATGAAATGGTGGAGTTTTCCGAAGTCGGCCAGTTCATCGATACGCCTGTCAAACGCTATTCATCGGGCATGTATCTGCGGCTGGCCTTTGCGGTCGCGGCCCACCTCGAGCCGGAAATCCTGGTCGTGGACGAGGTTTTAGCGGTGGGCGACGCCGAGTTCCAGCGCAAGTGCCTCGGCAAGATGAACGACGTCGCCCAGCAGGGACGCACCGTCCTGTTTGTGAGTCACAACATGTCCGCCATCCTGCGGCTGACACAGGAAGCTATCGTGTTGAAAAGAGGACAGCTCATCAAGCGCGCGCCTACGCCGGAAGCCGTCGACTTTTACCTCGCCTCGGGCCAGGCTGAATCGGGCGAACGCGTCTGGGAGGCGGATGAGGTCCCGGCGGCGAGCGCGCCCTTCCGGCCGATCCGCCTGCGGCTGAAGGATCGAACCGGCAAGGTTGTGGATACCGTCCGCTCCACCGAGCCGGTCAGCGTCGAATGGGAATACCAGCTCGACGCGCCCCTCACCGGTCTGCGGGTGGGAATGTATCTCAACACGATGCGCGGCGAATACGTCTTCACTTCGTTCGACACCGACGATGCCAGGCAGTATGAACAGTTCGGCGCCCGTCAGGCGGGACGATACATCAGCTGCTGCCAGATTCCCGCCGACTTCTTCAATGAAGGGCGCTATTCGCTCGGCGTGAACGCCAGCTCGTTCGGCGTGCGCCGTTATTTTATGGACGAGAACGCGCTTTCGTTCAACGTGGATATTTCCGGTGCGCCTGGCACGCAGTGGCCGGAGGTCCGCCAGGGACCCCTGCGGCCGCGCCTGGATTGGAAGATAGAGAAGATAGATTAAACCTGCTTTGCCACAGAGAGCACAGAGCCCTTTGAGTTTTCCTCTCAGAATCTCTGTGGTCTCTGTGGCTGGGACAATATGCTCAAAAAAACCTCCCTCCGCAATTTCATTGGCGAACTGCCTCTGGCCGCCGAACTCGATTACGTGCTTCGGCAAAAGAACCGCGCCCGCAAGGATCACTATAACCTTTCCCGTTTGCTGAAATCCCTTCCGCAGGCGGTGGAACAGGCCAAGCCATTCATTCGGAAGGCAAAGCCCGGAAAGAATATCCTCTTCTTTGCCACACTCCATTATTGGATCGAGCAGGCTGCCTACCTTTCTCTGACCCTCGCCGGGCTGGGACACAAGGTCACGCTGATGACCCTGCCTTATTCCGAGTGGCACAAGGAAATGGATAAGCTGACCCAGCGTCAGCGCGCCTTACATACGCGCGATGCGCTTGCCGCGCTAACGCCGTTTGTGAAACACGTCTCCTTACTGGACCTCAAGCCTGCTCCCGTCTTACCGGCCGCGCTCCAGGCTGAGGTGGAGGAGGTCTCCCAGTGGGATGTGCAGTACACGCTGATGCGCGAGGAAGTGGACATGGATTCGCCGAAAGACCGCGCCATCCTCGAGCTGCGTATCGAGCGCAACACGTTCGCGGCGCTGGCCGCCCTCGAGTGGATGCAGACTCACAAGCCGGACGCGGTCCTCATCCCGAATGGCCTGATCCTGGAAATGGGGATCGTCTTCCGGGTGGCGCGCTATCTGAACATCCCGGCCGTGACGTTCGAGTTCAATGACCAGCGCGAGCAGATCTGGCTGGCCCAAAATACGTCCATCATGCGCCAGGACACGGATTATCTCGTCGCAGCGCGCTGCGGCCTGCCATTGACCAATGAAATGTACGAGCGCCTGGCCGATCTGCAGAACGCACGCCGCGGCGCCAGCGTCTGGGGCAAGTCGAAGCGCCTGTGGCAATATGTCTCTTCCCAGGGCGCGGAGCAGACGCGCAGGGCGCTGGGGCTGGACGAGCGCCCGATCGTATTGCTGGCCGCCAACGTCCTGGGCGACAGCCTGACGCTGGGACGCAACATCTTTGCTGAGTCGATGAGTGAATGGATCACGCGCACGGTGCGCTTTTTCGCGAAGCGGCCCGATGTCCAGCTGGTCATCCGGGTGCATCCCGGCGAGAGACTGGTGCCGCAGGCCAAGTCGATGGCGGCGGTCGTGCACGAAGCACTGCCTGAAATCCCGGGCCACATCCATTTGATCAATGCGCTCGATCAGGTGAACACATACGATCTGGTCGAGATTGCCAGCCTGGGACTGGCATATACAACGACGGTCGGCGTAGAGACGGCCATGAATGGCGTGCCGGTCATCTCCTGCGGCGATACACATTATCGCGGGCGCGGCTTCACCCTGGATCCCAATTCGTGGGATGAATATTTCTCCATGCTGGAAAAGGTCTTGTCCGACCTGCCCGCCCACCGTTTGCCGGAAGAAAAGGTTGCCAAAGCCTGGAACTATGCCTATCGGTTCTTCTTCGAATATCCGCGCCCCTTCCCCTGGCGCCTGATGAACTTCTGGGATGATCTCGAAGTCTGGCCGGCGGAAAAGGTATTGAGCGACGAAGGTATGGCCCAGTTCGGAGAGACCTTCAGGTTTTTGGTCGGTGAGCCGTTTACGTGGAAGGATTAATCCTCTTTCATCTTTCATCTTTCCTCGTTCTGTTGTGAAAAGAAAGATGAAAGATGCTTGGTTGACAAAATATACATGGTAGAAAATACGAAACAACAAGTGCGCGAATTTTACGATCAGATCGGCTGGTCGCAGGCCGGTGACGGGCTGTATCAAAACGCCCGCTACGAGGACCTGCGTCCGGTTTCGCGCGCGTACATCCATAAATGTCACCTGCGCGTGAAGAGACATCTCGCGCCCCGGGGCGAGGTCCTGCTCGACGCCGGTTCGGGGCCTGTGCAGTGGCCCGAATATCTGACCTATTCGGAAAACTATCGCTACCGTCTGTGTGCGGATATTTCCATCACGGCCTTGAAGGAAGCCCGAAACAAGCTTGGTGAGAAAGGTCTGTTTGTGGTCGCGGACATTGCGGACCTGCCGTTCAAGCCTGAGGTGTTCGACGGGGCCGTGTCCATGCATACGATCCATCACCTGCCATTGAGCGAGCACAAACGCGCCTATCTGGAATTGCACCGGGTCTTGAAGACAGGCCGGTCGGCTGTGGTGGTCAACGGCTGGCACAATCCCTTGTTGATGCGGATGGCTGAGCCCTTCATCCGGCTGGGCCGTCTCCTGAGCGGACGCTCCGCCAAACGGAAAAAGAACTGGAGCGCCGAGGAAGATCAGGCCGGGACGTTCGTCGCAAAGATGACGCCGGGCTGGTTGAAGAATGAGCTGAACGGCGCGTTGAACTTTGAGATCCTGCCGTGGCGGAGTCTCAGCCCGCGTTTTATGCGCTGGTTCGTCCGTCCGCAACTGGGCGGCAAGACATATTTGCGCCTGATCTTCTGGCTCGAGGAACGCTTTCCCCGCTTCTTCGGTGAGTATGGACAGTATCCATTGATTGTGATCCGGAAATAGAAAGCAGAGATTGGAGAACAATCACCATGTCGAAGTATAGCGACCAGCAATACCTGAAGAGTGAGCAATACAAGGATTCGTCCAACCTCGACGCGCGCGCGGCAATCCATCAGCGCTTCAGCACCAATCCCTATGGCTGGTTCCGGTGGGTCTTTGACATTCTCCTGAAGCTGCCCGGGAACGCCAGGATCCTGGAGCTGGGATGCGGCAACGCGAAGCTGTGGAAGGAGAATGCAGATCGAATCCCGGAGGGCTGGAGCATCACCCTCAGCGATCTTTCCGCGGGTATGCTGGATGCCGCCTGGAGGAACCTGGTTCCCACCGGGCGGGCCTTCAAGTTCGAGGAGATCGATGCACAGTCCATCCCATACGCAGATGGAACCTTCGACGCCGTCATCGCGAACCAGATGCTGTACCACGTCCCGGACCGCCCGAAGGCGATCGCCGAGATCAAACGGGTTCTGAAGACAGGCGGACGGCTGTTTACATCAACGGTCGGGAAAGATCATATGAAGGAAATGATGGACTGGTACCGGCGGGTGCATCCCAGCCACGTCTGGGAGTCGATTGCGAGTCCCTTCCTCCTCGAAACCAGCCGGGAACAATTAACACCGTTCTTTTCGGACGTCCGGCTTTCACGCTATGAAGATAACCTGCAGGTGACAGAGCTGGAACCGATCATGGCTTATATCCGTTCCGGCGTGCGGGTGCTGGAGCTTTCGGAACAGGAACTGGCCAATCTTCAAAACGATCTGGCAAAGGAATTACAG
>JBAVVF010000915.1:0-5783 GCA_049697155.1 Anaerolineales bacterium | reverse complement strand
GTGTTGCGAGGAGGCTCTGAGCGAAGTCAAAGAGCCGACGAAGCAATCTCACACTCCATATTCATAGAGATTGCTTCGCTCCGCAGGGCAACGTACGCCCGCTTCGCTCGCAACACTTGCGCCTGCGCAGTGCAGGTGTGACGGTGCTATGGGTATTTTTGAGACAAACTTCAAATTACCACCCGCAGGACACGTAATTCTGCTACGTGCCGCCAGGGTCGCGCTGCAGGAGATTTCGCCGGTCACGATTGTCTGGCTGGTGTACCGGCGCGGACCATCTTCCAGGCGCCGAAACCGGCTCCGGCTGGGGCCGGACGTGACTCCCGGGGGCTGATATTCGTCCCATAAAATCCGTGTCAGTACTCATATCCCTTCCGGGCGAGTGGGAGTATAATCAAATCACCATATTCCCACGAAACGGAGGAAAGTATCATGGCAAGAGTAGCATTCGAAAATGTCGTCAAGAAGTTTGGCGACGTGACCGCTGTCAACAATCTCAATATCGATGTTGCTGACAAGGAATTCCTGGTGCTCGTCGGACCTTCCGGCTGCGGCAAGACAACCGCCCTGCGCTGTCTGGCCGGCCTGGAGGAGATCACCGACGGGACTATCAAGATTGGTGAGCGTGTGGTGAACGATATCGCCCCGAAGGATCGTGACATTGCCATGGTCTTTCAATCCTACGCTCTCTACCCCCATCTTTCGGTCTATGACAACATGGCCTTTGGCCTGAAGCTGCGCAAGGTACCGAAGGATGAGATCAAGCGCCGCGTGCAGGAAGCCGCCGACATCCTCGGCATCCACGACCTGCTCGATCGAAAGCCGCGCCAGCTCTCCGGCGGTCAGCGCCAGCGTGTGGCGGTGGGACGCGCCATCGTGCGCGAGCCGAAGGTCTTCCTCTTCGACGAGCCGCTTTCCAACCTGGACGCAAAACTGCGCGTGGCAATGCGGGCCGAGATCAGCAAGCTGCACCAGCGCCTGCAGACCACGTTCATCTACGTGACCCATGACCAGACCGAAGCCATGACCATGGCCACCCGGATCGCCGTCATCAACAAGGGCCTTTTGCAGCAGCTCGATACGCCGCAGAAGCTATACGACCATCCGAACAACCTCTTCGTGGCCGGTTTCATCGGCTCGCCTGCCATGAATTTCTTCCCCGGCAAACTGCGCAAGGACGGAAGCAAACTGGTTGTGGATACCGGCGATTTCGTCGTGCCGATCCCGGCCAAGAAAGCCAAGCCCTTCGAAGGCCATGCAGGCAAGGACGTCATCTTCGGCATCCGCCCCGAGAATGTTCACGACGTGGACTTTGTCCCCGCCAACATCGATGCGGAGAAGGTCGCCGTCAAAGTGGACGTCACCGAGTTGATGGGCAATGAAATCCTGCTCTACCTGGTCAGCGGCAAGAATACGTTCGTCGCCCGCGTTGACCCGCGCTCACAGCTGCGCGTCGGCCAGCAGGCCTCGGTCGCGTTCAACATGGACAACTTCCACGTCTTCGACGCAGTCACCGAAGAAGCCATCCGCTAAAAGTGGTATCTCAGAAGGTTCGAGGCAGGCATGACGATCCGGTCATGCCTGCTTTTTTTGGTGGCGCGTAGAACTTTCATTATCGTTTTTTCTCCCTGGAAGGAAATGAAGTAGAATGCTAGGCTGTGTGGGACAGGAGCATAGCCTGTCCTGCGTCATCTTCTGCAGAGGTTTTTTCAATGTCAATTCCCGACTGGGTACAGGACGCAATTTTTTATCAGATCTTTCCCGATCGTTTTGCAAAAAGCACGCGCAATCCGGCAGGCAACCTGCCTTTCGAGCCATGGGATTCCCCGCCGACGGTGCATGGCTTCAAAGGCGGCGATCTATACGGCATCGCGGAAAAACTGGATTATCTGAAAGACCTGGGGATCACGGCTCTTTACCTCAACCCCATCTTTGCCTCCGCTTCCAATCACCGGTACCACACCTACGATTACTACCAAGTTGATCCCCTGCTGGGCGGCAACGACGCATTTCGAGAATTGCTTGATCGGGCCCATGAGCAGGACATCCGCATCGTACTGGATGGCGTGTTCAATCATGCTTCGCGCGGCTTCTGGCAGTTCCATCATGTCCTCGAGAACGGGGCCGCCTCACCCTACCGGGACTGGTTCTTTTTCGATACCGCCCGGCTGCATGGCCGCCGCCGCTGGGGAGCCTATCCCACGACCGAGGAGATGCATGCCCTGCAGAACGGCGAAGACAGCCTGCAGGCAATCGGTTACCGCGGCTGGTGGAATTTGCCGGCCCTGCCGAAGCTCAACACCAATACACCGGCCGTGCGCAGGTTCCTGTTCGAGGCGGCCGAATATTGGATCAGGTTTGGCATCGACGGCTGGCGGCTGGATGTGCCTGCCGATATTGACGATGATTCGTTCTGGCAGGAATTTCGTTACCGGGTCAGACAGGCCAACTCTGAGGCGTACATCGTCGGCGAGATCTGGCACGAGTCCCAGCGCTGGCTGCAGGGCGATCAGTTCGATGCGGTCATGAATTATGAGGTGACAAAACCGGGCCTGGCATTCTTCCCCGGCCGGCATCTCAACCTCAAGGTTCTGCACCAGCAGTCCAACTATCACGGAATCCAGCACCAGATCGATGCGCACGAGTTCGCGAACCGCATCGATCACAATCTGCAGCTCTACCAGCACGATATCACCTACGCCCAGCTGAACCTGCTGGACAGCCACGATACACCGCGCTTCCTCTCGTGTGCAAACGGCGATAAGAACTCGTTGAAGCTGGCCTGGCTGTTCATGTTCTGCTACCCGGGTGCACCGTGCGTCTACTACGGCGACGAGGTCGGACTCGACGGAGAGCACGATCCCGGCTGCCGGAAATCCTTCCCGTGGGACGAAGACAGGTGGGATCAGGACCTGCGCGCCTACGTCAGGGAAGCGGTCGCGCTGCGCAGGCAGAATCCGGCCCTGCGGCGCGGCGACTTCCGCAGGCTGTGGTCGGCGGATGGAACGTACGCGTTCGGGCGCTCGCTCGACGGGGAGACGCTGGTCGTGGGGCTGAACGTCTCAGAATCGCCTCAGCCGGCCGAGGTCACGTATGAAGCGCAGGTCGCCCCCAGGGCAATCTTTGGCCAGGCATCTGACATTTCGGTCAAAGATGGGCGGCTCAGGTTCACCGTCCCGGCTCGCAGCGGCGTCGTGTTGAAATAAGCTGTCTGAGTTTTCAGTGTGACTGTCGTTTGGATTGCCAGCGGCAGTCACTTTTGATTTAAAAGTTGGCAGTTTTTGGCGCTTCACGGTCCGATATTCGTGGTACATTGCAGTCGGCGGACAAGTTGCGCCATGGCTTGTAATTGGCTCTTAAAAATGCAATAATTATCCAATCGAACTGCATCGGTGCGAACGAGGTGGCTCTATGAAGTGCCCAAACTGCGAACACGTTTCAGACGACAAGGTGCTCCTGCGCTGTGCCAAATGCGGGGAGGTTTTCGAACGAGGGGTGATTGAAGAGCTGACCCATCTCGCCTACCTGCAAAACTGGCTGGAAAAACACAAACAGCAAATTGGGGAAGCCGCCTTCGATTTCATCACGGTGACGGCGCGCCGCCGGGCCGACGAACTGCTGGTCCAAATCGCTCCTCCAAAGGAGGAAATACCTGCGTCTCCTCCGACGCCGGTCGCGGCTCCCCTGCCCGTTCGCGCATCAGCCCCTGCTGCATCTACCGTCCCCGTCGCTGCGACGAAAGTACAGCCTGTCGTTTCAGTTCCTGCGATTCCAAACCCGCCCGCGCCGCCCCGGCCGCCGCGCCCGCCCATCGACTGGAAGAAGGTCCGGGGGCAGATCGGCGACGCAGCGACGTCCGGCGCGCTCCTGCGGGCCCTCCTGTACCTGAGCGCATTCATGATCGTCGTCTCCGCGACGGTGCTGGTCATCCGCTTCTGGGACAGCTTCTCCCCGGTCGTTCAATTGCTGTTCATGGCCGCTGTGCCTGTCACCTTTTACGCCGGCGGATGGGGACTGCGCTCCCGCCTGAAGCTGCTCCAGGCCGGCACGGTGCTGACCGGCATCGGCGCGGTGCTCGCGGCCGTGGACTTCTACGCGTTCTATCAGTTCGGCGGACTGGCCGGGCGGGTCAACGGGCCGGTCTACTGGCTGATCGTGGCGATATTTTGCACCGCGCTGTACGCCTTCACAGCCTGGAGATTGCAGGGCGAATTCTTCGATTACCTGACGCTGCTCGGCGGCGCGAGCATCTTCGTGGCCATCACGCGCGTCCTGCACACGCCGCTCGAATGGACTGTCGTCTCTGTGACGCTGGCCGCGGCGATCATGACCGTCCTGGCCGGGCGCTTCAAGGACGGAGATGGGGCCTGGAAGGATTTTGGAACTGCGGCGCGCTACCTGTCGCAGATCCTCATCCCGGCCAGCGTGTTCTATGCCATCTTTTCGCCTGCCAGGCCTCCTCTGGGTCCGACGGCCGCATTCCTGCTGGCGGCGCTTGGCTATGTCGTTTTGGCAGAGTATTTCCCGTCCATTCGATTTGCCTACGCGGCGCTGGTCGCCTCCATCGGGACGGTCATCTTCGGGGCGCGCATCTTCGAGCTGGCGCTGGAATGGTATCCGACGCTGGGATCTGTTCTGGCGCTGATCTATCTCCTGATCGGTCGCCGGGTTGAGCATTCAGAATCTGAAAGCTCACTCATGCACCACTATGCCGAAGCCTTGAACCGGACCAGCCTGGCTTTGATCGCCCTGGCCCTGCTGGGCGGATACGGCGCGGCGTTCTACGGAAAGACCTGGCCGGCAGTCGCGGCCCTGACGCTGGCCTCGCTCGACCTGGCCGTCTGCGCGTACCTGTTCCGGAAAGCGGGCTACACGGCGCTCGCTTCTGGCCTGTTCGTGATCCCCTTCACGCTGGGATGGGCGCGCTGGTTCCAGGACGGGAACGTCGCGCAATCCCTCGGCTGGATGACTGCCGCCTGGAATGGGCTGGCGCTGCTGTACATCGGTATCGGTGCCATACTTTATAAAACAGAAAAACACGCCGACTGGCTTTATTTGTGGGGGCACATAATCACGATCATCGCGCTGCTGGTACTTCCCCTTGATTATTTCTCCAAGCCGGAAGGATGGCACAACATCCCTGCATTGGTGTCACTGGGACTGGCATTTTCCGTTCATCTGCTCTCCTTCGTCCTGCAGGATAGCGGAAGGCATCCCTCGTTCGCCAGGGTATCGAACTGGCTGCCTTACGGTCTTGGCAAATCGATCTTTCTCTGGCTGCAGGGATTGCTCCTCCCTGTCTGGATCGCGGTGGCGTGGTATGGAAGCAGCCAGCCGCGCGCCTGGCTCGGCGCAACCCTGGCCGGACTTGGACTCGCCTATCTCGCCGCGGGTCAGTGGCTGTTCAAACGCGCCAGAGAATATCGCCTGCCGCTGCATGTGTATGTCTATGGCCTTTGCATCCTCGGCATCTCGCAGGCGCTTTTCACCTACTACCCACTGTTGACGGCTCTACTCCTGGCAGTGGCAGCTGCAATCGCACTGGCATACATCTATGACCGCCTCATCGAGACGACGATCGCAAGCCTCCTGTTTATTTGGCCCTGTGCCCTGTCGCTCGACCTGTTCCAGGTTCCGGAGGAAGCCCACAGCCTGGTCTACGCGCTTTTGGGAAGCCTGATCTATATCCCGGTCGCAATCCAGTTGAACCGGTTCCAGAATGCCCGCGAACGATTCCACCCGATCCCTGTCTTTCTGGTGGGATACCTGCTGAGCCTTTACGC
>JBAVVF010000914.1:0-11240 GCA_049697155.1 Anaerolineales bacterium | reverse complement strand
GAGTGGCGCTGAAAGCGCTACGACGAAGCAATCTCGTACTTCCTTGTTATCGTTTATGAGATTGCTTCGCTCGCAGGGCTGCGCCCTCCTCGCTCGCAACACTTGCGCCTGCGCGCAGTGCAGGTGTGACGGAAAGGGAAGAGGTTCAGGGAACGAGGCGGCTGCGCAGCGCCAGCGTGACCGCCTCGGTGCGGCTGGCAACGCCTAATTTGGACAGGATATTGCTGACATGAGATTTGATCGTGGATGAACTGACGCTCAATCTGCCGGCGATCTGCGTATTGTTCAGTCCCTCCACCATCAGAGCCAGGACTTCCAGCTCGCGCTCCGTCAGGTCGAGACCGGGTGCGGGGGGCTGATTGGCTGTCTCGACCAGGGCCTGGGCGGCCTCGGGCGAGAGCGTGGCGCGACCGGCGTGGGCCGCGCGGATCGCCTCCGCAAGTTCATCGGCTGAGACATCCTTGAGCAGATAGCCGATCGCCCCGGCTTCCAGCGCGTGCTTGACCAGGTCGCCCTCCTTGAAAGAGGTGAGCGCGATCACCTGCACGTGCGGAAACCGCTGGCGGATGGCGCGGGTTGCGGCCGCCCCATCCATGTTCGGCATGACCATGTCCATGAGGATCACGTCTGGCAGGACCTCAGCACAGAGTTGGATGGCCTCTTCCCCGCTTTCGGCTTCGCCTGCCAGCTGCAGATCATCAAAAACCTTCAGGAAGGTCCCCAGTCCCCGGCGAACCATCGTGTGATCGTCGACGAGCAGGACCCGAATGGGTTGGGATGGAGAATTTGTCATGAGGCCTCCTTTTGTACAGGTTCTTTCCAGTGGATGCTGAGCTCGGTGCCATGACCGGGCTGGCTCGTGATCGATAATTGCGCGCCCACTGCGTCTGCCCGCTCGTGCATCATGCTCAAGCCATAGTGACCGGAGCTTGTCCGGGCAGGGTCAAAACCCTGGCCATCGTCGCGGATGCTCAATTCGATGGCGGTCTCTGCATGCTTTAGATCGATCTCCACCAGGCTGGCCCCGGCGTGTTTGGCTACATTATTGAGCGCTTCCTGGCAGACGCGGTAGATTGCCACCTGCACATCCGCGGGCAGGGTGCCCTGGCCCACTACGGTTACTTTGGCAGGAATGTTTGTGCGTCCGGTGAATGCATTGCCCAGCAGGTGCAGCAGATCGCCGAGCTCGGCATCGATCAGAGTAGCGGGCCGCAGCTCGGCCAGCAGGGCCCGCATTTCAGCCATGGCACCCCGGGTCAGCCTGCGCAAATCCTCAAGAGACCGCCGTGCCTCGGCCTGGTCCCGTTCCCATAAGCGCGGCAGGACTTCGGCAATCAGCCCGGCGGAGAAGAGCGACTGGTTGATGGCATCATGCAGGTTGCGCGCCAGACGCTGTCGTTCCTCCAGAACCGCCAGTGACTGAGCTTGTTCATAGAGCTCCGCATTGATCAGGGTAATGGCGGCCTGATTGGCAACGCTGAGTGCCAGGTCGGCGTGATGGGGGGTGAAGTGATTCCGCTTCTCATGTGCCACACCCAGACCGCCGATCACCCGGCCTTTCACCGCCAGGGGCACCCACATCCACGACTGCATCCCTTCGAGCAGCGCGGCAGCCCCATCGTCTAAAAGTCCACGCAGGAATCGGGCCGGCGGGTTGTCGCTGTGCACGTCCGCGATGCGGATGGGGCGGTGCTCATTGAACAACACCGCCAAAGTCTCCGGTCCCTGGAGATGGATGCGGAGCGGCGCTAAGCTTGCCAGCTGCGGTGTCCCGCGCATTGCCAGGGTGACCAGGGTGGAGTCCTGCAATGCAAATAGTCCGCAATGGGTGTATTCGATGATCTCGCGCAGCTGGTCGAGGATCAGTCCCGGCTGGAATTCGAGCGTGGATGCCAGCGTATGGGAGATGGCCAGCAGAGTGGCCTGTTCACGGATTTGAGCCTGGATCTGTCCGCTCAGGATTTTTTCCGTCTGGATGCGCTGACTGACATTCCGGACGGCGCTCAACAGGCACGGGCGGCCCTGATAATTGATCAGTGACCTGCGGACTTCGACGTGAAACTGTGAGCCATCCTTGCGGATGTGGACGATCAATGTTTCGAACAGGCTGCCCGGTTCGGCCTGGCGGACATGCTCCCTGAACAAGTCAAGGCTTTCAGGAAGCATGAAGACCGCCGGGTTCAGTTCTATGAATTCCTGGCGGGTGTAGCCGTGCATCTCACAGGCGGCCGGGTTGGCTTCGACCACCGAATCCAGCCCGATGTCATAGATGATCAACCCGTCGCTTGCGGCTTCGAAGATGTTCCGGTATTCTTCTTCAGACGTCAATCGGTCGCCAGAAACTTCGCTCATAGGGTTAACCTGCTGCTTTTCGATATGGTTTCATTTGACATCTTGCATAATTGTCCCTTTGCCTAGCCACTGAGCCCACAGAGACCTTTGAGAAAAGCTCTTTTTCTCCCCCGGCGCCTGCATGATTTGCCACGAATTGCCAAGCAATTCGAAATCAGGGCAGGTGTGTGTTCTCGGTGGCGAAAAGACTTTTGCAGGAGATCTATTTATATATTTATTGTACTGCAATAGACAAGGGCCGGTACAAGCTGAAAACCGAACAGTGCCCAGTCCTGCCCCTTCCATAGGGAGTGGCTAAAAGAATGGGCTATACATTTTCTCACCACTGAGAACACGGTACTCTTCGAGTATGCTTCGCGAAGTTCACGGAGATTTCCTAAAGGTTTTCTTCGTGTTCTCAGTGCGCTCCGTGGTAAAACTGATCGGCAAGCCCATGCCATTATCGACTCTCCTTCCACATTGCCGCGTATTTTGGTCCATTAGTGTGTTACACTGATACCGGCATTTCATAAACAATGTGTTTATCAATCGGGGGAAATGGAGGATGTTCCATAGGGCGCATCCATCAGTATCCAGGCCCATTTGCTTAGAATTCGCTCGATTTAGAAGTAAAGGAAAACATTGTGAATAAAAGAGAAACTGTCCAGGCCCTCATGGATTCCGTCCAGCAGGGTGATTTCGGGAATGCAAGATCCATGCTTGCGGACGATTTTCAATTCAGCGGACCCTTCCCTGAACCGATCGGGGCGGAAGCCTGGGTTGGGATGAACACCCGGCTGCAGACCGCCTTCCCGGACCTGGATTATCACTTCAGGGTTATCGGCACACAGGGTGAGGTTGTCAGGGCGACCATGCAATTGAGCGGGACCCACAGCGGCGCGTTCGATCTGACGAGCATGGATATGGGTGTCATCCCTGCCACGCACAAGTCCTTTGCCGCCAGGCTGGAAAAGACGAAGGTAACCGTCCGGGAGAATAAGATCACGGCCTGGTTTGTGGAGCCAACCGACGGCTCGGACCTGAAGTCCATCCTTGGCCAACTGGGTGTTTCCACTGCCATGTAATTGTCCATGAGGTTGCTGGAACGCAGCCGTTGAGATCGAAATAACTGGATTTGCAGGGTGTTGCAGCCGTCCCCCGTTATGGTTTTGATGGCGTTTTTTGCCCCGGTATCGAACCGGAGAAAGCAGTATTGAAAATGGAAGCCAAGTTATATGTAGGGAATCTGTCCAAGTCAACAACGCAGGATGAACTGAATGCGCTATTCGCACAAGCCGGAGAAGTCACTGCCGCGGAAGTAATCAGAGACCGCAGGAGCGGAGAATCCAGAGGCTTTGGCTTTGTTACCATGAGCGCCCAAAGCGAAGCCGACAAGGCCGTCAGCCTGTTCAATACCTATGCGTTAGGTGATCATGCCTTGAAGGTGAGCCTGGCGAAACCCAGGGAGCCGCGCGGCGCAGCCGGCCCCATGATCGAGCCGTAAAGAGCGAACAATCCGCGGCTCATGACAGCCTGGAAAGAACATGGAGGAGAGTTGAATGATCAGTCTAAATGTGAGCACGATGATTTACCGGCCTGTCAGCCAGGTCTTCAATTTTATGAGTGCCCCTGAAAACGATTTCCAATGGCAATATGGCACATTGGCCTCAGCCAGGCTTTCCGAAGACATTGCCAGTATCGGGTCTCTTTTTCGAAGCATCGGTCATTTGGTGGGGCGGCGCTTCGAAAGCACCTTCGAGGTGACGGAGTACGAGCCGAACAGGAAATATGGTTTCAAGTCCATCTCCGGCCCCTTAAATTCACAGACTGCCTATACCTTCGAAATCGCCAGCGGCAGCACCAAGGTTACGGTATCGACGCAGGCCAATCTGATCAACTCGTTCCAGATGACGGAGGGTATTCTGGAAAAAAAGCTAAAAAAACAGCTGAAGGAAAATCTGGCAATGCTCAAGGAACTTCTCGAGGCCAAACGAAATTTGCCGACTTCAGTGGCAGTTCATTTGTCAGGTGAAAGATAGTTTATCAACGCCAGAAGTATTGGCAGGGAAAAGGCTTATGGACAAAATCAAATATTCAATTCCGGTTGTTCTCCTTTCCCATTCGATTGTTACAGGAGGTACCCATGAATTTCCACACCGGTGATACAGTGATGCACTGGACCTATGGAATTGGACAGATCGTCAATCTGGAGGAGCGGGACTTATCCGGCTCCAGAACTCTCTACTATGCGGTTCAGGCGCGCGACCTGACCGTCTGGGTTCCGGCGGATGGCAAGGTGGGAACCCGGCTGCGGCCTCCAACGCCAAAGTCAAAGTTCAAGCAATTGCTCAACATCCTATCCGACCCGAGCGTGTCGCTCCCGGAGGATCGTCTGGAGCGCAAAGCCCGCCTCCTGGAGCTGCTGCAGGACGGTCGTGTCGAATCGCTTTGTCAGCTCATCCGCGACCTGTCGGCCTACCAGCAGCAAAAGGTAAAGCCGATGAACGATAACGATCAGGTGGTCTTGAAACAGTCTCGCAACACCCTGCTGGGGGAGTGGGAATTTGTGCTGTCTGTAACGCATGCGCAGGCCGAGCTCGAGCTGCATCACATGCTGAGACCCCAGACGCTGGAGCCCCAGGAGTAAGACGCTGAACAGATCATGGCAGATGTGGGGGAGAGTGACCATATCCTGAAAAAATCACAAGACGGTCTTTGCTGACAGAAAGCAAGGATCGTCTTCTTTTTTCCTGCCTACGCCTTTGCGCGGACAGGACAATAGCCGAAATCATGTCATCGGTTATATAATGTTTGACAGATTCACGGTTATGAACGAGTTTGCGCTCTAGGCATCATTTCATTCGAGGAGGCGTCTTTCCATGGACCAGCCGCGTACGAAGCCCTTCAATTATGCCATTGGCATGTTCGGCACTTCCATCCCCATCAATATGCTCAAGACCTATGCCGCGATCTATTATGTGGACAAGCTGGGAATGACGACGGCGCAATTCGCGCTGATGCTGTTGATCTATACCTTCATCGATGCCATCGATAACCCGCTGTACGGGTTCCTCTCTGACCGGACCCGCACACGCTGGGGCCGCAGGCGCCCCTGGCTGACGATCGGCACGCCGCTCCTGATCCTGTTCTTCATTGCTTTTTATAGCCCGCCGGATTTCCTGGTAGGAAACTCCCTGGTGGCATACTGCATGCTCTTCTACATTCTAACGGGCACCCTGGATTCGGTAATTAATGCCAATTATGCCGCCCTCTTCCCGGAGCTGTTCCGGGATGACGCCAGCCGGGCCAGCGCAAACGCCATGCGGCAGGCGTTCCAGCTCGTGGCGATGATCATCAGCATCGCGCTGACGCCCATCGTGACCAGCGTACTCGGATATGCACAGACAGCCATTGTATACGGCCTGCTTGGCGGAGCCGTGATCCTGTACATGACCTTTGCCTGCCGGGAAAAGGATCCCGAACCCGAGGAGCAGAAACCCGAATTGTGGACGGCGATTGCAGACCTGCTCACTAACAGAAAATTCTGGATTGCCGGGCTGGCGAATGCCTTTTACAGCGCCGCCATGTCGCTCGTGCTCGTCTCGATGCCTTTCTTCGCCAAATATACGCTGGGGATCTCCGACAGCCAGACCTCTCTCCTGTTTGCGGCCGTCCTGTTGATTGCCATCGGCTGCGTTGCGGTCTGGGCCTGGCTGGTCAGGAAATATTCGCTGATGCCCGTCTGGCGGGCCGCTCTGATCGTACTGGCTGTGTCTTTCATCCCGCTTAATTTTGCCAACTCACTTATCACCGGCATCCTTTTCAGCGCCCTGGTGGGATTCGGCTTTGCGGGCGTCATTACCACCATGGACCTGATCGGTGCGAAGATCATGGATGAAGACACGCAAAAGCACAACCTGCGCCGGGAGGGCATCATCGCCAGCGCCATGGGATTCATGAACCGTTTGAACGGCCTGTTCACCAGCGCGGCCTTCTACCTGGTCTTTGTCCTGTTTGACTTCGAGAGTGGTTTGAACCCCGGCAATCAGCCGGACCAGGCGGCTCGCTTCCTGCTGGCAGTGTTTCCGCCTATCCTGGTGGTGATCAGCTTTGCTTTCTCGTTCTTCATCAACTTCAACGGAGCCGCTCCCAAAGCCGTAACGGCCCCGGCAGCTACCACAGCGGAATAGAAGGAATGCCATGGCGCTCCTGCGCATCGATCATGTGCCTGAGACCGTCAAGGTCAATCTCCCGCTGAACCTGATCCTTCCCGACCCTGGCAGTATGGGGGGGATTCCGGTTGCGGAGCGTAAAGTCCTTTACCTGCTGCACGGCCTCGGGGATGATGCCAGTGCCTGGCAGCGTTATACATCCATCGAGACCCTGGCGGCCGCGTACGGCCTGGTCGTGGTCATGCCTTCCGCCGGACGCAGTTTCTACACCGATCAGCCCAACGGGCAGAAGTATTTCTCGTATCTCACCGAAGAATTGCCGCAATACATGGCGGATGTCTTTGGTCTCAAGCCCCGCCGTGAGGACACGTTCATTGCCGGCAGCTCCATGGGCGGGTACGGCGCTTTCAAGGCCGCCCTGCTCCATCCTGACCGGTATGCCGCTGCGGCCAGCTTCTCGGGCATGCTGTCTCTGCAGATCCTCCAGATCATGCCGGACGATCCACGCCGGGCGGAGTTCGCCCTCCTGTTCGGCGATCTGGATAAACTACCCGGGAGCGGGCACGACCCGGCCGTCTGGTTGCAGCGCGCCGCCCAAAACTCTGCCGTTCTGCCGCGCCTGTTCATCTCCGTCAGCCGGCAGGAGGATCTCTATCCCCTGAGCGGCATGTTCCAGGCTGCCTGTCAGGCGCTCGGCGTTCCATCTGAATATCACGAGGAAGACGGTGCACACGACTGGTTCTTCTGGGATTGCCAGATCCGCCGCTTTCTCACACTGATCCTCGGACCCCTCTAAAAAGGAGCCTGCCATCGAAACTCCACTGCACATCCAAATCCTTGTCCGGCACGAACAGCAGGGCACGTACTTCACGGTCCCGTTCAGCATGCCTCCGGATACCGAGTCGTTCACTCTGACCTATCACTACGAGCGCCACCGTGAAGGCGGGAGCGATGGGGCGGGCTTCCACGCCCGGCGGGAGATCAATATCATCGATCTGGGACTGGTCGCCCCGGACGGAGCGCAGGTGGGCGCATCCGGGTCGGACAAGACCGAGATCCGGGTCGGCGAGACGCGCGCAACTCCCGGATACAAACCATACCCGTTGATCCCCGGCGAATGGAAGATCCTGGTCGGAGCGTACAAGGTCGCGCCGGAAGGTGTCACGGTCGATTACGAGATCACTTTTACTCAAAAGCGAATGCGCCTGCTCAAGGGCGATCTGCACGCCCATACGCTGGCGTCGGATGGAGTTCTCAGTGTGGATGAGCTGGCGCAGCGCGCCCTGCGGCATGGATTGGACTTCCTGGCCATCACCGATCACAATCAGATGGTCTCGGCCGAATCTCTGCCTCAGCTTCCCGGAATTACCCTCATCCCCGGGGTCGAATGGACCCACTACAAGGGGCACGCCAATTTCCTGGGCGTGGACAAACCGTACGATGAGCCGTTTTTCGCCAACAGTCCGGAGGAAGCCGCGAACAGGTTCAACACGGCCCGCTCGCGCGGCGCGTTGATCACCGTCAACCATCCCTTCGAGGAGGTTTGCCCCTTCCAGTTCGATCTGGATTCGCTGCCCTTTGACTGCCTTGAAATCTGGAACGGGCCCATGCGCGTGTCCAACCTGCAGGCTATCGGATTATGGCACGGCCTGCTGATGGCAGGGAAGAAGATACCCATTTGCGGCGGCAGCGACTATCACCGTGACCAACTCTTCATATTCCCCGGCGGCCCCACGACGTGTGTCCATGCCATGTCGGCCAGCGTGGCTGACATCCTTGCCGGATTGCGGCAGGGCCATGCCTACATTACCTTTGCACCGAACGGTCCAAGCCTAAGCATGACCGCCGGAGATGCCATCCTCGGCGATAGTGTACCGATTGCGCGCGTGAGGGAGATTCAAATCAAAGTGGATGCACTGCTGGCGGGAGACGTCCTCCAGGTTGTCAGCGCACGCGGCAGCACGCCTATCCTGAAAGCAGAAGGGGATGGAAGGTTCGAGGGGCCGTACACCGTGGAGGAGGCGGGCTTCGTTCGGCTTGAGATCCTGCGCGGATTCATACCCGGGATACCTCTGCTGCCCGCGCTGATCTCCAACCCCATCTATTTTGAGGCGGACTAATTTTCTAGGCGAAGTCTTCGTTTAGCACCCTCTTCATGACGGTTATCAGAAACTCCGCGTCCTGTTCGTCGAAGGGCATGGGCGGACGGATCTTGACCACGTTGTGATAGGGGCCATCCGTCCCGGCCAGAATGCCATACTCGCGCAGCCGGTTGCAGACAAAGGAGGCTTCTTCCGCGGCGGGTTCGAGGCTCGCGCGGTCGCGGACCAATTCCACGCCGAGGAACAAGCCCGAGCCGCGCACATCCCCCACGATGGGGAAACGATCGACAAAAGGCTGCAGTCCGTCCAGCAGGCAATTGCCCACCTGAAGGGCATGCTCCTGCAGCCGTTCGTCCTGCACGACGTTCAGCACCTCCAGTCCGATCGCGCACGAAACCGGGTTGCCGCCGAATGTGGAAAAGTATTCCATGCCGTTGTCGAAGGCCTCCGCGATGGCGCGGGTCGTCACGACGGCCCCCAGCGGATGTCCGTTGCCGATTGGCTTGCCCAGCACCACGATGTCGGGAACTACTTCCTGCGCTTCGAAGCCCCAAAAATGCGTACCGATGCGCCCGAAGCCGGTCTGGACTTCATCGGCAATACAGACGCCGCCTGCCTCACGCACATAGCGATAGACATCCGCCAGGTATCCGGGCGGCGGAATAATCTGTCCGCCGACGCTCGGCAGGGATTCGGCAATGAAGCCTGCCGGCCCAATACCTGTTTGTTTCAACTTATCAATAATCTCCCGTACGTGTCGGGCATATTTTAGGCCGGCCTCCGGATCGCTCCGCTTGTATGCGCCGCGATAGTCATCGGGAATCGGAGCGGCATGCACCCAGTCCGGCGCGCCCATCCCGCCGGGGCCGTTATGCTTGTACGGACTGATATCGATCAATGTGTTCGTATTGCCGTGATAGGCAGCCTCCAGAACGATCAGATCGCGCTGATCCGTAACCGTGCGCGCCAGGCGCAGAGCCAGTTCATTGGCTTCACTGCCCGAGTTGACAAAGAAGCAGACGCTCAACGCCTCAGGCAGCAGGGCTGTCAATCTTTCGGCATAGCTGTTGATGTTGTCATGCAGGTAGCGCGTGTTCGTATTCAGCACGCCGATCTGACGCTGTGCAGCCGCCACGACACGCGGATGGTTATGTCCCACGTGCGCCACGTTGTTATAGGCATCCAGATACCTGCGGCCCTGCTCGTCGAACAGATATTGCTTCCAGCCGCGCACGATCTTGAGCGGCTCGCGATAGGAGATGCTTTGATTGCGCCCGAGACGCTTGCGCCGGATCGCCAGGGTTTCCGCTTTCGACGGTTCGGGCGCAGGGAATTTTGATTCGGGAATGCCCAGGATGAGATTGGGGTCCGGGCATAGACTCAGCCACACATTGCGCTGACCGGGACGGGCCACGCCGGGAAAGTCACAATTCAAATCGAGCAGATCCTTGATGATCTGAAAATGCAGATGCGGGGTCCAGCCTCCGTTCACATCCGCCGCCCCGACAGATGCCAGCTGCTGCCCTTTGGCGATGCTTTGGCCGACGGTTAATCCGCTGAGGGAGGCGCGGCTCAGGTGGCCGTACAGCGTGTAAAAGGTTGGATGTTCGGGGCTCTTGTGTTCCAGCAGGATGACCGGACCATAATCCTGCGGCGCGGCATTCTCGGCAAGGGCAAATACAGTTCCCTCCAGCGGGCCATAGACAGGTGTATCCGCCGGGACGAACAAATCCATTCCGAGATGGACCGTGCGATATTCGCTCGTGGGATCCTCGCCGGCGGCGAAGGCCGGCGCAATATACAAATACCGCGCTTCGTTGTAACGTCCGATGCCCACCGGCGCATCCGCTGCATGGATAGTTTGTAAAATGCGCGCCGTCAGGTGGGGTTCATCATTTTGGAGCGGGTCACTGCTGAGGAGCGGGCTGGAAACGCTCAGGTCGAGGACCGCTGCGGGGCCAGCGCGCAGGTCGAAGTCGAGGAGCGACGCGAACTCATCCCGATGAGATTCCAGCCACTCCGTCACGCTGTCAGAAAATGGGGGCAGTCCACAGACCTCTCGAAAGACGGCCTGAGCAAAGCTTGGGTGAATGGCGGCAAGTTTGGGCAGCGTCGTTCGAATGGAAGCCTGGCTGATGCCGAGATATTCGTTATCCGGCTGGCGGGACTGCTGGTCGGCGGCGATGCAGGCGCTCATGCACAGCCGCATCGTAACCAGCCCAAAGAGCACGGCCAATTCAGCCTCTGTGAGCGGAGAGGCTTTGTGATAGCCTTTGACAATCTGCGCGGCGGCCGCCAGCGGGTCAGGCTTGTCAAGGATGGCATACGCGATTGCCACGGCTAGATCGCCAACGGCATAGCTGTACACCATATCGCCAAAATCGATCAGACCCACGATGTTTTGGCTGCGGGAATAGAGATCGCTGCCTCCGCCGGCCAGCAGGTTGAAATCGTTGGCATCGTTGTGGATAACATTCCTGCGCAGGGCGGGCAGCCGTGGAGCCGCGTGCTGCTCGAACTGGTCGCGAAACTTCTCGATCAGCCGGCGCGATTCGGAATCCTGAATCAGTGCCGCGTATTTTGCGATGATTAAGGGCCCGTTGGCCAGGTCCCAGTGGAAGTCGCGATGAAAGGC
>JBAVVF010000913.1:0-1767 GCA_049697155.1 Anaerolineales bacterium | reverse complement strand
TTACACCAGAAGCGTCATTGCGAGGAGGGTCGAGATGCGCAGCATCGAAATCCCGGCGACCCTGGCACCGCCCGCCAGGGCAGGTGAGCAATCTCCCGCTTGAAGTTGAGATTGCTTCACTACGCTTCGCTCCGTTCGCAATGACGTGAGATGCGCCAAGGATACCTGCAAACAAGGGGCTAGTCAACGCCCCGATAAGAATGGATTAATCTGTCAGGAATTTTTTGAGGGCCCGCAGACAGGTGACGCTGACTTTATGCCCAACCTGGTCTTCGCAGAAGGTCACCCGCGCACCGGCCTGCTCGAGGATCTCGACCGAGGCCCGGGCGCGGTCGATCGGCACCATTTCATCCTTCGTCCCATGCGTGACAAAAAAAGGCTTCCCCTCCAGCGGTCGCCGGAAGACGAGTTCATCCAGTCCGCTGGGAACAAATCCGGCCAGGATGCCGGCCTTGCGGATCCTCTCCGGATGGAGGAACGCCAGCAGATTGCACATGGCTGCCCCCTGGCTGAACCCCATCACATCGAAGTGACTCGCATCGATCCCAGCCGACTGCGCGTACTCGTCGACCAGGCGGATCAGCGCCTCGGCCGCGGGCTTCAGCTGTTCGAGGCTGGGCCGCCCGAAGTCATCGCCCTGAGGTATGCGCCAGGAATAGCCGCCGGGCTCGCCGGGATGGGGCGCGCGCGGGGCCAGTATCCAATAATCATCCGGCAGGTCGCGCGCAAAGACCCACATGGAATTCTCGTCGCCGGTGAACCCATGGACCAGAAGCAGAAGGCGCGGCGCAGGATGTGTCGATTCCCGGATCCGCAGAGTCCAATCCCTGAAGGAGATCAAGGCCGTGCTATTTAGGTCGGGCACGTTTGAGGATCCATTCAATGGCCAGGAAGACAAAGAGGATGAGGATAACCGGGATGAAGGCCGCGAGCAGGCATGTTAATGCCATGCCGGCCGCGCCCTCGCCATAGATAATCCAGATCAAGCCCACTCCGATCACAAAGAGCAGGATGAAGGCGCCCAGTGCCAGGCGAACGTTGGTCTGTTTTGCATATTCCCGTAGATCTCTCAATTACAAACTCCTGTGATTGTAGACTCCCCTGGTACGCCGCCAGCGGTTCCGCCATGTGAACAAACTTCGCAGTTGAGGCAGGGCCGCTTCCACTGCCGCCTCGCCTCTCTTTGCAACTTCCCGTACATCCACGACATCCAGCGTATCGATATCGAAGACCTGCGGGCGAATGATAACATCGGGGCGGTCCATTTCGAGGCGATATTGTGTCATGGCCCGTGCCGTAATGTCAAGTGAACGCGAAAAGACATCCCAGACGGTGTCATAGCGCATCTTACTCAACAGGCGTGAGATGAGCATGCCGGCCCAATACCGGTTGAACGGAATGTTCCAGGACTGCGCCGGCCCGCCCATCGGCATGGTCAACACGACGGCCACGACCGGCAGCCTCGGCGCCAGCATGCGCGCCGGCACAACCGGCACGGGGTCGAGCGTGCCACCGTCCACAAGCTCCAGCCCGTCGATGTGACGCGCCGGAAAAACTCCGGGCATCGCAATCGTAGCCAGGATCGCATCCACCAGGCGGCCGTTTTTCAGGAAAACTTCATTCCCGCTCTTGAGATCCACCGCAGTGAGGACACAGGGCAGCTTGAGATCTGCGAACGTGCGTGCACCGATCTTCTCCTCCAGCAGACGCGTGACTCCGGCCAGCCCGACCAGGGAAGGGCCATCCTCCGGCGCGTGTCCATAGTAC
>JBAVVF010000912.1:0-6149 GCA_049697155.1 Anaerolineales bacterium | reverse complement strand
GTAAAAGATCTCGGGATACCCGTCAGGCGCGATGATCGGGCTTGTCTGAGTCAGGTCCGCTTCGCCGTAATAGGCCCGGCCGTAGAATGCGCTAAAGAAACTGGTTTCCAGAATTTTATAGACCAGTCCCTCTTTCTTGTTACCGGCCGCAGTATAGGCAAGACGCGGAGCAAACGCCAGTCCCCAGGCCAGCAGGATCAATCCAAAGACGATGAAAGTCTGTCTCCAGGATATCTGCTTCAACACGCGCAGATACAGGATGCCGAGAAGCAATGTAACGATCCCAATCCAGACCGCCGAATAGGTATAAAAGCCGAGCCCCGCCGTTAGGCCGGCCAGCCAGAGATAAAAATAGCTTCCCTTGCGGCTTCCCACGGCCCATAAAAAAACCGCCAGCGTCACCGGGAACAAAGACTGGCTATTGTTGTACCCCAGCCGTGCAAAGGAAAGGAAGTATGGATTCGCCAGCATGATCAGCGCGGTGGCAACCGCGACGCGCCGCCCAAACCATTCCTTTCCCAGCAAATAGAGCGGAATGACCGCTGCCACACCGGCCAGGACCGAGGAGAAGCGCCAGCTCCACACGCTGACGCCAAACAGGCGCAGGATCCAGCCCTGAAAGATCGAGCTTGCCACTGGAAAGGTATACACACCCGAATCGAAAAATGCCGGGTGATATTTGTTCAGCGCGATTGCCCGGGCATTCTCCAAAAAGGAGCCCTCATCCGGGACCAGGATGGCCGGAATGTCCTGGAGCGCATACGCCCCCATCCCAATGCCGATCAGCAAAAGAAAGAAAAGCCAGAAAAGATCGGCAACGCGGAAGTCAAGTGACAAATGAATCCCCTGATCCCGATCGAGTTTCCAGAAAGACTGCGTGAACAGCCAGAGTACGATCAGCCACAGGAATGGATAGATCGGCATGTAGTGATGTCTTCCAAGCTGAAAGAGCAGATGGATCGTCAGGCCGGTCGCAAGCAGAAGGCGCGGCGCATGCTTTCCCCATTGGGTCTCACGCAGTCCCGGCCAATAGGCGGCCCAGTTGATAAAGGTTTCGTTCCACGCAGATGAAAGTCCGGCCCAGGCGCACAGAATCAGTCCCGCTAAAAAATAGGGCATGGCTGCCAGGACATTGCTGAGGTTGATAATCTCCAGGCGATACAGGATGTTCCATTCCTCAGCAATGGGAATGGGCAGACCGGGTATCTCACGCTTCTCCATCAGGTACTGGCTATACGCCAGACAACCTATCCCGATGAAGAGCAGGAGCCAGCGCGCCGGCAGGAATGCGCGCGTCCGCTCCAAAAGAGTGCGCAGGGACCCAAGTAATTTGTCGAGATAATATCTGGTTCGATGTGAGTCTGCGATGGACATGCGCGATCCTACTTCAATCCGAGTTCACTCCTGGAGATGACCAGCCTCTGGATTTCGCTTGTCCCCTCGTAGATTTCCGTGATCTTGGCATCCCGAAAATAACGTTCGACCGGAAGCTCCTTGCTGTAGCCGATCCCGCCATGAATTTGAAGCGCCTGATGGGTCACGTACATGGCGGTCTCGGAGGCATACAGCTTCGCCATGGCTGCTTCCGACGAATAACGCCGGCCGTCCTTTTTGGATTTCTCCTTCGCCAGCGCGGCGTTATAGATCAACAGACGGGAGGCTTCGATGCGCGTCTTCATGTCCGCGATTTTGAAGCCCGTCCCCTGGAAGGCCCCGATCGGCTGGCCGAACGCCTCTCTCTCGACCGCATAGCGGCGCGCGGCTTCGTAGGCCGCTTCCGCGATCCCGAGCGCCTGCGTCGCGATCCCGATGCGGCCCGCGTCCAGCACGGTCATCGCGATCTTGAAGCCCTCCCCCTCCTGGCCGAGACGATTGTCAGCGGGGACGCGGCAGTTTTCGAAGATCAGCTCGCTCGTCGCGGAGGCCCGGATGCCGAGCTTGGGTTCCTTCTTGCCGCGCGTCAGGCCGGGAGTTCCGGCCTCCACCAAAAACGCGCTGATGCCCTTCTGGCGTTTCTCCGGATCGGTCATCATGAAGACGACGTAGTAATCGGCGACCGGGCCGCTCGTCACCCAGGATTTGCGTCCGTTCAGCACGTACGCGTCGCCGTCGCGCGCGGCGCGGCTCTTCATCGTGCCTGCGTCCGAACCGCTCTGAGGCTCCGTCAGCGAGTACGCGCCGACGGATTTTCCCGAGGCGACAGGCGTCACAAATTTCTGCTTTTGTTCTTCCGTTCCAAATTGCATGATGCCGTGACAGTACAACGAATTATTCACCGACATGATCACGCCATGCGAGGCATCCGCCTTGCAGATCTCTTCGAGCGCCAGCACGTACGCCAGGGCATCCATGCCCACACCGCCATATTGCTCCGGGACCTCGATGCCCATAAAGCCCATCTCACCCATTTTTCGGATGGTCGCGTGCGGAAACTCCCCACTCTCGTCGAACTCAGCGGCGATCGGAACGATCTCGTTCTGCGCAAAGTCGCGGGCGGCATCGCGTAACATTTTGTGCTCTTCGCTGAGGGGAAACAGGGCAAGGTCTGACATTATTCCTCCAAAACGGATAATCTCTAGTGATTATACCCGTTTGGAGAACACATCTTCTTTGGGAGATACATACCTTATGGCATATCATTGCTCTCCATCTCTCTGATAAAATCGAGACACAGCAATCGTCGCTAGGTTTAGGACTCGCATATACGTGAAGCCACACTCATGAACACATCATCCACCACGGAAGAACGCCTCTGGGCCAGCCTGTCACACCTCTCTTCGCTGGCTTTTGGCATGGGTATTCTCCTGCCCATCATTGGCTGGTCGGATCAGCGACGCAAATCCAGGTACGCCGCGTTCCAGACGTTGCAGGCACTCGGCTACCAATCCCTGGGGTTTACCATCTGGATCCTGTTCTACCTGCTGATTATGGTTCTGGCTGCGATCGTCCTGCTGGCCACGCTTCCCGAAGACGGCACGAATGGAAACCCTGACCTCCTTTCGTCGCCGGGGATGAATGTTTTCTACGCCCTGGCTATTGGACTCTTTGCCCTCTACTGCCTTTTCCCGATCCTTGCCGCGGCTGCCTGCGCCCTTGGGCGGGACTATCGCTATCCGGTCCTGGGCGCTCGCCTGGCACATTACCTGGGATATGAACCGCTCCAGAAGGCAGACGAGCAGGATTGGCTGAATGAGGACCATGAATTCCGCTGGGTGGCCGCGGCAGGACATTTCAGCGTGCTGATCCTGCTGTGGGGAATGCTCGCACCTCTGACGACATGGACTCTTTACGGCAAGCGCAGTTCCTTCCTGAAGTTCCAATCCATCCAGACCCTGGTCTATCAGGCGGTCGCAACCATTTTGTTTTTTGTGGGAAGTTTTATCGCGGTTTCGAGTCTTTCAGTCCTGCCCCTGATCGTCGACTTGAATTTATCTTCAGATTTCCGCTCGCCAATAGCACTCACAGGGCTGGTCATGGTATTTATATTTACCCTGTTCGCCATGCTGATCATTCTGATCGTGCCGCTGTTCCACATCCTGGGACAGTGGGCCGGCTACCGCGTGCTCAAAGGCGAAGACTATCGTTATCCAGAGATTGGGCGTCTGGTGGAGAAATGGATGACAAAAACCTCCGGGAGTAGCTAAGAGAATGAGTGTGCCGACTCTTTACCACGGAGAACACTGAGCACACGGAGAATGTTTTTAAAAATTTCTGTGAACTCCGTGGGCTTTATTATCCCCTTTAGGGGACTGTGGTAAAACGAATGCAACCCCAAAGGTAGTCACTCCTGAAAATCTATTACTGAGGAGAAATCTGCATGAAGATTTTGATTGCTGTCGATATGGAAGGCATCACCGGCGTGACGACCTGGGACCAAGTCAACCCGGGACATGCCGAGTACGGCCGCTTTCGCAAGCTGATGACGCAGGATGTGAACGCTGCCATCCGCGGCGCCTTTGACGCCGGCGCGGACGAGGTCGTCGTGGCGGACGGGCACTGGAACGGGTCGAATATCCTGGTCGAGGAGCTCGACCCGCGCGCCAGATTGAACTCCGGCTCACCCTCGCCCTTTTCGATGATGCAGGGGATCGACGAGAGCATCGCGGGCGTGATCTTCGTCGGTTATCACGCCCGCAACGGATCGCCCAACGCGGTCCTGGACCACACCTGGTCATCGCGCACGGTGGCAAACGTCTGGCTCAATGACCTTTTGACGGGCGAATACGGGCTGAATGCAGCCGTGGCCGGTCACTTTGGCGTGCCGGTCATCATGATCTCCGGCGATCAGACCGCCTGCGCACAGACGACGGAACTGCTGGGCGACCTGGAAATGGCGGTCGTCAAGCAGGCCTCGGGACGTTTCGCGGCGGAATGCCTGACCCCGGACGTTACCCAGGAAATCATCTGTCTGAGCGCGGAACGGGCGGTCGAACGATTGTCGGCGGGCGAGGCACCCGACCCGTTCGTGCTGGATACGCCCATCACGGTGACCGTCGAATTCTTTTCGTCGGACATGGCGGACAAGGCGACGCGCATCCCGTCCACGAAGCGCGAGGGGACGCGTGTCTCGTTCACCGCCCAGGAAATGGCAGCGGCCTACAACGGTTTCCGCGCCATGGTCATGCTGGCATCAGGATAAGTAAGGTTGAGCTGCCGATTTGTCCCTGCATTGCACCTTTCAACCTTGAAATTTCCTCTCAAATTCGTTGCTCGAAAATATTGACATCACCACGTAACCCGTTACAATTGCGTTCAACTTTAAAAGGAGCTTCCTATTGGATAGACTCGCACGAGTGTGAATGAAGAAATACTTGTGCCTATTTTCTAACATTTGCCACGATTGATATCTGGCTTCCGCCGCCCTCCAACTGATACTTGGTGAGGCGGCGGGACTGCTTAAGCAATTGCAGTCAACACAAGTGGTTCAGAGCTGTTGTGCTTTGGCTGTTTTTGTTTGCATGGAAGGATGTTTAGCCACAGAGATCACAGAGACTCTGAGAAAAAACACTCTGTGGCTAACAAAATGTATTGTCGCTCTGGCTCTTATGCCAGGGATACACTAAGCAAAACGCCTTCACCAAAAGAAAGGATAGAATGACCGGTCAATATTACTCTCACCTGAACCCGAAATGTGCCGCGGGGCCGCATGAACAAAAAGGCGGGCACGGTGTGTTTGCCCGTGAGCCAATCCAGAAGGGCGAATTGATTTCGCTGTGGGGCGGCCGCATTGTGGCTGCGGATGAACTCGATCCGAGCATGCCGAACTTTACACAGCGCATTTTACAGATCGAAGAAGGCCTGTACCTGGAAACGCCTGATCCCCTCGAGCCCACGGATTGTTTCAATCATTCCTGCGAGCCAAACGTGGGTTTCTCGGGCCAGATCGGTCTGGTCGCGATGCGTGATATCGAAGCCGGGGAGGAAATCAACTTTGATTATGCCATGTGCGACGGCACCTCCTACGATGAGTTCGAATGTGAATGCGGTTGCGAAAACTGCCGGTGCCGGATCACAGGCTCCGATTGGGCGCGCCCTGAATTGTGGGAGAGATACGACGGCTATTTCATGCCCTATCTGGCAAGACGCATCGAAGCCCTCAAAGCCAAAATGAGCGTCTCCACCTGGGTCCCAGCCAGAAACAAAGTATCGGCCTAAAACGAACACGGATTGCGAGGATGCATGTAAAATCAGCGCAATCCGTGTTTATGTTTACACAGTGCCGCGCATTTCACCTAACCTCATTTTTGAATTTCAACCTGCCCGATCGTTTGCAACATTCATTTGCTGATCGAACGAGCGGCAAAGGATTTGCTTTTCGAGTTTTCATCGTTGCACTTGTATTCCGCCTGATTCCCGTCATCCTGGCGCGCGGACTGGGAATCGGGCTGGACGACATGTTCCAGTACGATATGCTGGCGCGCAGCCTGGCGGCGGGGAATGGATTCCGCTGGTATGCACAGGGGGACTTAAATCAACTCGCGGCCTTCGTGGATTTCGACCTGACCAGCGTCAGGGAATATGATCCTGTCCTCGGCATTCCCACTTCCTTTCGGGCGCCGCTCTACCCCACAATTCTGGCGATCTTTTACTTCTTCAGCGGGACAGGCTTCTCCCGTTTTTTTGCGGCCCGGCTGGCTCAAGCAATCTTC
>JBAVVF010000911.1:0-10506 GCA_049697155.1 Anaerolineales bacterium | reverse complement strand
TATACGAAGACTGTCTCAGAAGATTCTGCTCGCGATCCTGCTTTATGCGCTGCTGTCCACAGCGGGGGACGGCCAGCGGACCGTCCGTGCCCAGGAGGACGGATATGTGAATTTGAACGCGCAGGTTGGTTTTGACGGCTTCTGCAAGGAAGGCCAGTGGATCCCCGTCCATGTGGCCATCGAGAACACCGGCCCGGACCTGGACGCCGAAGTCCGCGCCTCCTATGACAACGGCGGAGGCCGTTCGCTGACCAGCACGACGATTCAGCTCCCTGCCACCTCGCGCAAGGAGTTCTTTCTTTACATGTATTCCTCCGGGGGTTACAAGCGGGAACTGACAGTGGCCTTGTTTTCGAACGGCAAAGTTCTGAAGCGAGTCCAGCGTTCCATCAACTGCATCAATACGGAGAACACGATCGTCGGCGTGCTGGCCGACACATCCTCCACGTTCGACGTGCTGAACGATGTCAAGCCGCTGCGCGGTTACCTACGCGTGGCCCAGCTCGAGATTGGCGATCTCCCCGATCGGGGGCAGGCCTGGGAAGCGCTCGACGCGCTGGTGGTCTCGAACGTCGATACGGGGACGCTTACTCCCGGGCAGAGGCAGGCGCTCAAGGACTGGGTCGCAGGAGGTGGGAAATTATTCGTAACCGGCGGGACGAACTGGCAGGGCACCACAGCCGGATTGAAAGACATCCTGCCGATCGATCCGACCGGGACCCGCCGCGTCGATTCGCTTTCCAATCTGCAGGATTATGTCAGGAACCAAACAGCGCTGGACTCGAATGTGATTCTGGCCAGCGGCCAGATCCGGGCCGGAGCGCGGGTCCTCGTCGATCAGGAAGGCATTCCGCTCCTCCTTGAAAAACCGCTCGGGTTTGGCAAAGTCTATTTTTTCGCGGCCGACCCGGCCCTGCGGCCCCTGAGCACCTGGAGCGGAATGACGGAGGTCTACGATCATCTGCTGGCCCCCAAAAGCCAGATCCCCCGCTGGGCCGAGGGGACAAGATATGATTACCGGGCCCGGCAGGCGCTTGGCACCATCCCTGAGCTTGGACTTCCCTCGATCCTTTACATTTGCGGACTGCTGGGGCTATACATCGCCATCATCGGCCCGCTCAACTACATCGTCCTGCGGCGCGCCAAACGACGCGAGCTGGCCTGGGTAACCATCCCGGCCCTGGTCCTGCTCTTTACCTGCCTGGCCTACGGCACAGGCTTTTCCTATCGCGGTGTGACACCGATCCTCAACCGCCTGACCGTCGCGCAGGCCTGGGACGGCGTGGAGGAGTCCCAGGTGAATTCCCTGGTCGGGGTCTATTCGCCTCTGCGCACCAAGTACGATCTCGAAGCCGGCGCCGACTTCATGTTCAAACCCTATGCAAATGACATCTCCATTCTCCAGGCAAACAATAACTGGACCACGGAGCAGCGCGACGCGATCATGATCATGCCGGACGTGCCCGTGGAGATCGGCGACATGAAGGCAGTCACGGTGGAGGGCAGCCTGCCCGCGCTCCAATTCGATCACGATCTGGTCCTGGCGGTCAGCAAAGTGAACGCGATTCTTTCGGGCAACATTACCAATCACACTCAATATACCCTCCGAGATGCCGTCCTGGTGACCTCCGGAAACTGGAAGCGCCTGGGCGATATCGGGCCGGGCGAAACAAAGACCGTCAAGCTGGCGCTGGGCGCCAGTCCGAACGGACCCGCTTTTTACAGCCTTTCTTCTGAACAGATCCTGGGCGTAACGCAGCTTGAAATTCAAACCGACGCGGACGCGGCACGGCGCAGCGCGTTCCTCGACTCCATTCTTTATGCAGACTATGGCTTGCAGGGCGGAAACTGGGGCATTTATCTCATGGGCTGGCTGGACCAGATCGACGTGCCGGCCGGTCTGCAGGATCGAACCTTCGAAGCGATCGATACCATGCTGTACGTGGACAGTCTTTCCCCAGCCATCAAAACGGAACCGGACGAATTCAGGCTGCCGATGAGCCTGTTCGTCTGGGAAACTTCTATGGAAGGCGCATCGCCCTACCAGGCCCGCGAAATTCCCGCCGGCGGCTACAGCCTGCGCCTGCGGCCGGTGATTCCAATCGCGGCCGAAAACGTCAAATCCATGAGCCTGTATCTGACAAGCAATGCCCTGCCCGCCGAACTGGTCGCCTCGATCTGGGACTATGAAGCGCAGGATTGGGTGCGCGTCGCGGTGACTCGAAGCTACACCGATATCCCGGAGCCTCATCGTTACGTGGGCCCCGACGGCGAGATCAAGCTCAAAATCGTGAGCAACCGCAGCGACTGGACGGAGATCAACGGCTTCAACATTGCAGTGGTGGTGGAACCATGAGCGCGCTGATCGAGATCCGCGAGCTGAGCAAGCAGTTTGCCAAACGAACGGCTGTCGATCGGGTCAACCTGACGATCGAGCCCGGGGAGATCTTTGGACTCGTCGGCCCCAACGGCGCGGGCAAGACCACGACGATGCGCATGCTCGTCACGCTCCTGCAGCCGGACCACGGCGAGATCTGGGTCGGCGGGCATTCCGTCCGGAAAGACCCGCGCCAGGTCCGGCGCGTCATCGGCTTCATGCCCGATTCGTTCGGCGTGTACGGCGATATGACCGTCTACGAGTACCTCGATTTATTCGGGGCCAGCTACCAGATTCCCCCCGCGCAGCGCCGGAGCCTGATCGGCGACCTGCTCGAGCTGGTGGAGATCGGTCACCGCCGCGACGACATGGTCGACACCCTTTCGCGCGGACTCAAGCAGCGTCTCGGACTGGCCCGCGTCCTGATCCATGACCCGGGCATTCTCGTCCTCGACGAACCGGCCTCCGGTCTCGACCCGCGCGCCCGCGTCGAAATCCGCGAGCTGCTCCTCGAGATCGCCCGCCTCGGCAAGACGATCGTCTTCTCGAGCCACATCCTGGCCGACGTGGCGGAGTTGTGCACACGAGTCGGCATCATGGAGAGCGGGAAAGTGGTCGCGGTCGGCACGCTCGATCAGCTGAGCGAACGCGCGGTCCCCCACCGCCTGATCCGGGTCGCGTTCCTGGACCGGGTGGAGATCGAGAAAGCCCAATCTGCCCTGTCTGCGCTGCCCGGCATTTCCGCCGTCCACGCCCAGGAGGGGCTGGGAAAAGCAGAATGGATCTCGCTCGAGGCGGAATTCAACGGCGATGACGGGTCGCTGCAGCAGGTTCTCTCCGCCCTGATTACCCAGGGGCTGCCCGTCGTGCACTTCAGCGAAGAAACCCAAAATCTCGAGGAAGTTTTCATGCGCACCACCCGAGGAATTGTCTCATGAGCGTCGAGCCGCAAGGAACGGACCGGGAATCGCAGGCGCCCGTTGTGCCAGGTAAGAGGGTCATGAACTGGTTGAATCCATTCCGGCGCATGCTGGACAACCCGGTGATTCTGAAGGAGCTGCGCGGGCGGATGCGCGGCCGGCAGGCGTTCATCCTTCTGACCGTCTACCTGGGATTGATCGCCCTGCTGATCGGCATCATTTACGCCGTCCTGGCAGACCAAACCTCCTATTACGGCGGCTGGGATCCGAGTCTGCGCCAGACCGTGGGCAAGGTCATCTTTGCCGCGGTCGTTTTGCTTGAACTGCTGCTGATCAGCTTCATCGCCCCGGGCCTGACCGCCGGAGCGATTACCGCTGAACGCGAGCGCCAGACCTTCGATCTGCTGCGGACAACCCTGCTCTCGGCGCGCTCGCTGGTGCTGGGAAAGCTTGGCTCCGCCTCCACCTACCTGTTCCTATTGATCCTCACCGCGCTGCCCATTCAAAGCCTCGCCTTTCTGCTGGGGGGTGTCGGGATTGGAGAGCTGGTTGCCTCCAGCCTGATGCTGGTGGTGACAGCCGTCTACTACTGTGCACTGGGTATTTTCTTTTCGAGTTTCATGAAGCGCACGCTGACGGCAACCGTCACTTCGTATGGGGCCATCCTGCTGTCGATCGTGTTCATTGCAGTGATCGGATTTGTAGCCGTTTATCTCGAAGCCTGGTCGACCGATACAAAGCCTGTCCGCGAATATATGCTGAACATCCTGGTCTGGTTCCTGATTTCCACCAACCCTTTTCTGTCGGCCATTCTCAGCGAAACCATACTGGTGGACGAACAAAGTCTTTTCCTTACGAACAGCCTGCCGTTTGGAAATGGCAACACATATTTTCCATCCCCATGGATCACGTATGTCCTGCTCTATGTTTTGTTGACGATACTCATGATCTTCCTGAGCATCCGCAGGGTGAAACGCCCCGATCGCTAATGGAAATATGACAACGATTACAGACTTATCCCAAACCCTCCATTCCTGGATTCGCCGCCTGCGCCTGCAGCGTGCGCTCACCTGGGCGCTGCGCGGGTCGATCGCCGGGCTGGCATTCGCGCTGGGCGTGGGAGGGGTGGGTCTGTATCGAGCCGAATTGCTCAGGGCCGAGTTTTTGGCACTGGTCATCTCTGCGCCGCTGCTGCTGGCGCTGATCTCCGCCCTGACGGCTTTTCTCTGGCGTGTCCCGCCTCTCAAAGCCGCGCGCCACTTTGACATCCGATTTGGTTTGAAGGAACGGGTCAGCACCGCCCTCGAACTGGATCAGCACGCCCAGCATATCCCTCCCGAGATGATCGAGCGCCAGCTGCAGGATGCCGTCCGTGCCTCAAGCAAAGTAAACCTGCGGCGCGACATGCCGTTCCGCTCCAGCCTGCGGGAGGCAACCGTCCTGTTCCTGCTCGTAGCCGTGATCAGCATGGTCTGGCTGCGAGGCGACCGCTGGTTCCTGGCCGGTCAGCAGTCACGCGCCGTGGAACAGGCCGTTGCCGAACAAACCACCAAGATCGAAGAGATCATCCGGCAGATCGAAACAGATGAGGCGTTAAGCGAAACACAAAAGAAGGATCTGACTGCCCCGCTCAAGGAAGCGCTGCAAGGTCTTGAGGAAAATCCCTCGCTGGAAAGCTCCGTTTCGATCCTGACCAGCACCGGCGAGCAAATGCAGGCCCTGTCTGATCCGCAGTCCCGGCAGATGGCCCAGGCCTTAACAGAGACGGGGCAGCAGCTGGCCGGACAGGAGGGCAGTCCACTGCAGGGGGTTGGGCAGGAACTCGCCCAGGGCAATTATGTTTCCGCGGCGAACGAGTTGAAGAATATCAATGCAAATGAATTGAGCCAGGCAGAGCAGCAGCAGCTTGCAGAGCAGATGGAGGCGATGGCGGATTCGCTCCGCTCCACAAATCCGGGCCTGGCGAATGAACTACAACAGGCGGCCAATGCGCTTCGCAGCGGTAACACGGCTGACGCCCAGCAGGCCCTGCAGAATGCGGCCA
Organism: Anaerolineales bacterium; assembly: GCA_049697155.1. Taxonomy (GTDB): domain Bacteria; phylum Chloroflexota; class Anaerolineae; order Anaerolineales; family Villigracilaceae; genus Defluviilinea. Next base: position 5,165 of record JBAVVF010000911.1, on the reverse strand, counting down.
ATGCACTTGCGCGCTCCGGCCAACAGCTCACCTTCTCCCAAACCGCCAGCCAGACGGCCGGCCAGATGCAGCAGGGAGCCGGGCAGGTATTGGCAGCCGGTGGTGGACAGCAAGTCAGTCAGACGGGACAGGGCCAGCAGGGCTCACCGGGATCTAACCAGAGCGGACAAACCGATGGGTCCGGCGGATCCGGCGCGGGGCGCGGCAGCGGGACAAGCGAAGGTCAAACCGGGGACGAAGCCGGCAGTTCACCCATCCAGCAGGATAACGGCCCGGGCGATGGCGGCGAGACGGACTACGAACAAATCTACGCACCGACTCTCCTGGGCGGGGAAGGCGGCCCGCAGGTCGATCTTCCTGGCTCCGGGGACGAAGGCGAAGTGATCGGCGAAGGTCCGGTCACGCCGGGTGACCCGGGCACGAGCCTGGTGCCGTACAGCGAAGTCTATTCGCAATACGAAGAAATCAATAACCAGGCGATGGAAAGCGGCGAGATTCCCGCCCAATTTATACAGATTATCAAAGATTATTTCGACTCACTCAAACCCTGATGGAGAAAACATGACCGCATTATCTGTCGATCAATTTCGAGAGTACGGAAACAAGATCGAATCTGAGATCGGGAAAGTCATCGTCGGGCAGACGGAAGTGGTGCGGCATGTGCTGGTGAGCATTCTGGCCGGCGGACACGTGCTGCTGGAAGGCGTGCCCGGGCTTGGTAAGACGATGCTGATCCGCACGATCGGCGAGGCCCTGGATTTGAAGTTTTCACGAATCCAGTTCACCCCGGACCTGATGCCTGCCGATATTCTGTGGACGGAGATCCTCACCGATCAGGACGGGCGCCGCGAGTTTCGCTTCCGTCCCGGTCCGCTCTTTGCCAACCTCGTTTTAGCGGACGAGATCAACCGCGCCACACCCAAGACCCAGTCCGCGCTGCTGGAAGCCATGCAGGAAGGTTCGGTCACAGTCGCGCAGCAGACGTACCGGCTTGACGAACCCTTCTTTGTGATGGCAACTCAGAACCCACTGGAGATGGAAGGGACGTATCCGCTGCCGGAAGCACAGCTGGATCGCTTCTTCTTCAAGGTCAACGTGGATCTGCCGGATGCCAAAGACATGGTGGAGATTCTGGATCGCACCACCGGCAAGGAGACGCCCTCCGCGGCGAAAGCCGTCAGCGGCGCGGAGATCGTTGAGATGCGCGCGCTGGCCCGCGCGGTCCCGATCGCCTCGCACGTGAAGGAATATATTGCCAATCTCGTACTTGCCACGCATCCGGATAATCTAAATGCTTCGCCGCTGGTGAAGAAGTACGTTCGTTACGGCGTTTCCCCGCGCGCCGGACAGGCACTCGTGTTGGGCGGAAAGGTGACTGCCCTGTTGGGCGGACGATACAACGTGGCCTTCCAAGATGTCCATGCAGTGGCTCCGGCGGCCTTGCGCCATCGCCTGCTGTTGAACTTCGACGGCCTGTCGGAGGGCGTCAGCACAGATGAGGTCATCGACGAACTCATCAGTGAAATAAAAGTCCAAGCCTAACTCCTGCATCTCTCCTCTTTCTTCTTTCCTCTTTCATGTTATTTGACGAATCCACCCTCCGCAAGCTCAACCAGCTGACCCTGGTCGCATCGCGCGTGCGCGCCGGCGCGATCAAGGGGGAACGCCGTTCGTCGCGGCGCGGCTCGAGCGTGGAGTTTGCCGATTACCGCAATTACACCCCCGGCGATGATCTGCGGCGGCTGGACTGGAACATCTACGCCCGTCTGGAGCGGCCCTTCATCAAATTGCTGGAAGAGGAGGAGGACGTAGCCGTTCATGTCCTGGTGGACGGTTCACAGTCCATGAACTGGGGCGAAGGCGGCGAGCATAAGTTCAACTATGCCCGGCGTCTGGCCGCGGGCTTGGGATCGGTCGCGCTGGCCTCCGGCGATGTCCTGTCGATCGGTCTTCTTCAGCGCGGCAAGGTCGCGGCGGAGTTCGGCCCGTCGCGCGGACAAGGCTCACTTCCGCGCCTTTTTGGCTTTCTCGAGGGTCTCGAACCCCGCGGCGAAACAGACTTGAATGCGTCGCTGCGCGAGTATTCCATCACGCCGCGCCGCCCTGGACTGGTGATTCTCATCTCGGATCTGCTCACCTCCAATGGCTATGAAACCGGTCTGCGCCGCCTGCTGGGACGCGGGCACGAGTCCACCCTGCTCCACGTGCTCTCGCCGGATGAGCTCGACCCACCCCTGGCCGGCGACCTGCAGCTCGTGGATAGCGAGACGAACCACGCCCAGGATGTTTCGCTCGACGGTGGGCTGCGCGCCCAATACCGCGCCCGCGCCCAAGCCTGGATCCAGGCCACGCAGCTGGATTGCCGCAAACAGGGCGTGCGATACCTGGACGTGACCACCAGCCTGCCCTGGGATCAGGTGCTGCTGCTCGAGATGCGCCAGGCAGGAATTGTGAAATGAAAGGCACCCACCACGAAGGGACACGAAGTCTCACCAGGGAAAACCTAAACCTTTGTGTTCCTTGGTGTCCTTTGTGGTGCAAGAGGAATCAATGCAATTCCTAACTCCTCTCGGCTTTTTGCTTGCAGCCATCGCGATCCCGATCGTCCTGCTGTACATGCTCAAGCTGCGCCGCAAGCAGGTGCAGGTCTCTTCGACCTTCCTGTGGGTGCAGTTGCTGCGTGACCAACAGGCCAACGCGCCCTGGCAAAAGCTCAAACGCAATCTTCTGCTCCTCCTGCAATTGCTCATCCTGACTGCCCTGGTGATCGCCCTGGCCCGCCCGGCCATTCCTGTGCCGACAGTTGCCTCGGGATCGGTGATTGTTCTCCTGGATGCCTCGGCTTCGATGAACGCGACGGATCTCAGCCCCTCGCGCTTCGAGGAGGCCCGCCGGTCGGTGGAGGCTCTTATCGAGGGACTCGCTGGCGCCTCCTCCATGACCCTGATCCTGGTCGCCGATGCGCCTCAAACGCTGATCTCCGCCGAAACAGACCGGTCCCGGCTCAGGCTGGCTCTCGACGAGGCGCAGGTCACACAGGGGCAGGCCAACTGGACAGCTGCCTTTGCCCTGGCGGCCGGCGCGGCCCGCAGCAATCAGGAAAAAGCGACCATTGTGATCGTCTCGGATGGAGGTCTGCCCGAAAAGGGATTGCCTGCACTGCCAGGCGATGTCCGTTACGTTCCCATTGGAGAATCACAGGATAACCTCGCGATTTCCGCACTGGCACTGCGCCCGGACCAGAACGGCCCGCAGTTGTTTGCCGAAGCCAGCAACTACGCCGGGACGGATCGCAGCGTGTTAGTGTCCATTTATTTCAACAACGAATTGGTCGATGCCAGACAACTGGATCTGAAAGCAGGCTCGAGCAGGAGCTTGACACTCGATAATTTACCAAACACAAGCGGGATCTACAAAGCACAGCTTTCCGACCCCGCGCAAATGAACGAGCCGCTCGACGAACTGACAATGGATGACCAGGCATTCGCCGTTTACCAGTCCAGTTCGGCACGACGTGTCCTGCTCGTCTCGAGCGGGAATTTGTTCCTCGAGCAATTGCTGGCCTCTCTGCCCGGCGTCCAACCCTTCCGGGCGCTGCCGGCCGCGGATGGAACGCTGCAGATCCCGAACGATCCATTCGACCTGTATATCTTCGACGGCATCCTTCCAAAGGTACTGCCGGATGCAAACCTCCTGTTTGTCAACCCGCCTGCAGGGAGCAATCCGTTCTTTCAAGTTGGAGCAGTTTACAGCGAGATCAAAAATGTACAGGTGAAGGAAGACACGCTCACCCGCTTCGTCGATTGGACGAATATCCATATCCTGCAGGCCCGGTCCGTCGAGGCGCCGCCCTGGGCGAACACACTCATCGAATCCGATTCTGGTCCCCTGGCCTTCGCGGGTGAGACGCAGGGCCAGCGCATCGCGGCGCTCATGTTCGATCTGCGCCAGAGCGACCTGCCGCTGCAGATCGCCTCCCCGATCCTGTTCTCCAATCTCATTAACTATCTGGCTCCGCCGAGCGCGTTCGATGCGACACAATCATTGCAGCCGGGGGAGGTTCTATCCATCCTGCCGCAACCCGACGTGGAAAAAGTCGTGATCGCTTCCCCATCGAATATGGTCTTCACCCTCTCGGCGAATCAGACTACATTCACGGAGACTCACGAACCTGGCTTCTACGCCGTGAACTTCCTGTCCGGAGACTCGACCCGGGTGGAATACTTTGCGGTGAACCTCTTCGATGAAAACGAATCGAACATTCTGCCGCGCGAGTCGATCCAGATCGGCAGCGAAGCCGTCACACCGACCGTTTCACGGCAGGTCGGTCAGCGCGAGCTGTGGCCATGGCTGGCTGCGCTGGCCCTCGTGGTGTTGATGATCGAGTGGCAGGTCTATCACCGCAAGCAATTACTGTCATTGCGAGGAGTGGCGCCTTTAGCGCCGCGACGAAGCAATCTCAAGTGATCATACGAAAATGAGATTTACCGCGCCTCTGCTCCTGATCCTTCTGCTCTTCGTGCCGCTCAGCGCCTGGATGGGCTGGCCGTCGACGGGCCCCGCGCGGCGGCGTGAATTCGCGTCCCTGATCCTGCGTTTGGCAATCATCCTGTGCCTGATCTTCTCGCTGGCAGGTCTGGAAATCGTCCAGCGCGGTAATGATCTCGCGGTGGTCTTTTTGATGGACGTCTCCGACTCGATGACGCAGGATGCGATCGGTGCGGAAGTGGAGTACGTGCGCTCCGCCCTGGAAGCAATGGGCCCCGACGATCGATCTGCGCTGATCCTGTTTGGCGCGGATGCACTGGTGGAACGCGCCATGTCACCCGTCAGGGAATTGAGCGAGATCACCTCCGTCCCGGTCACCAATCAAACCGATCTTGCGGAAGCAATGCAGTTAGGGCTGGCTTCGTTCCCTTCTGGCTATGCGAAGCGCATGATCATCCTGTCGGATGGCGCGCAGACCAGTGGAGACGCGCTCGAGGCCGCCAAGTTCGCGGCCGCCTCCGATGTGCAGATCGTGGTCCTGCCCCTGGTCACACAGCGAGGCGCGGAGGCATGGATTACGAATATAGACGTCCCAGCCTATCTCCGTCCGGGTGAGGAGTTCGATCTCGACGTCTCGGTGCAGGCAACCGAACCGACCGAGGCGGTCGTACGAGTTC
>JBAVVF010000910.1:0-6746 GCA_049697155.1 Anaerolineales bacterium | reverse complement strand
GTATAATGCCGCCCATGTCATCATTGCGTACGGCGCTCACGAGGATCTGGACCCGCGACAGCAGCATTCTGCTGGGCGGGTTCCTTGTTACGATCTTCCTGATCGTTTATATCTGGTGGCCGCTGGGGGAAGAATATCTGGCTTACGTGGATTGGAACGGTGAATGGTGGCGTTACATGGACTGGCTCCTGCTCGGCATCTTTGGGTTCATGTCGATCACGATCATCGCCCGCGCCAACCTCAAAACCGATCTGCTCATCATCTTCGTCGGCATCTGCGGCGGATTGGCGATCGAGTCGTGGGGCACGCAGACAAACCTGTGGTTCTACTACACGGAGGAACGTCCGCCCTTGTGGATCATTCCCGCCTGGCCGATCGCATCTCTTTCAATTGATCGAATAACAAGATTTCTGGTTTGGATGGTGGAAAAGTTCACCACGGAGAACACTGAGTCCACAGAGCTTTTTAAAAAGCCTTTTTCCGTGTTCTCCGTGAACTCCGTGGTGATCTTCAAGACCATTTACTGGATTACCTTCGCTTCCTTTCTCAGCCTGATGGTGATCTTTGTGGCCCCGACCTTCGACAAGTCCTACACCTGGCTCTCGCTTGGGCTGTGCGTTTTGCTCGTCCTGACGCCGACCGATCATCGCTTTGCGCTGCTGACGTTCATCGCCGGGTCAGGACTTGGATATTATCTCGAACTGTGGGGGACGACGCGTCAATGCTGGACATACTACACCTATCAGACTCCGCCTCTGTTCGCGGTGCTGGCGCATGGCATGGCCGCGGTCGCATTCTGGCGGGCCGGGCTGATGCTGAAAACGCTTTGGGGGAGATTCGGCCTGGCGAAGCCTCCGCAGGCCTCGGCCGGGCTGGAACCGAACATCACATCCATCGAAAAGTGACATACGTCACTCAGAATCATATTGACATGGACAGAATCCGTCCTATAATGTGACCTTCTGGTCATATGACCCCGAAGTCATGTGACTTAAAGGTCACATTGCATGCCCAAACAAACTTTCCTGAACCTCCCCTCCGAAAAGCGTGAGACGGTCCTGAACGCCGCTGTAGATGAGTTTGCCGAGTACGGCCTGGAGAACGCCTCCACGAATCGCATCGTGAAGAACAGCGGGATTGCCAAAGGCAGTTTCTACCAGTACTTCGAAGACAAACAGGACGTCTTCCTCTATCTGCTCTCCGAGATGGAGCGCGCAGAAATGGAATTCTTCAAAGACAAACATCCGCCCGACCACAACATGGACACCTTCCAGTATTTCCGCTGGCTGGTCAAAACTGGCATGGAGTTCGGGCTCGCGCATCCGCGCCGCGTCCAGGCTGCCTGGCGGGTCCTGATCGGGGATGGCTTGTATTACGGAAAGAATTTTGCAGCCTATCGCCAGAAGACGACCCAGGCGCTGACAGCCCTGATCCAGCAGGCCATCGAACGCGGCGAGGTAGACCCCAGCGTGGACGTGGAGCTGGCTGTCATGATCATGGAAACCTGGAGTAACGCCATCACCGCCTACGTCCTGAACGAAGGAGCCAGACAAAAGGATATGTTGAAATGGATGCGCACACCGAAGACCCAGGAAACAATCGACAAATTGTTATATGTGATGGAATATGGTTTGCGCAAGACCGAATCAGAATTTACAGCAAGCGTTTAGAAAGGAACTGACAATGACTTTATACCTGCGTCTGGCATGGCGCAATATCTGGCGGCACCGCCGCCGAACCATCATCATCGTGCTGGCCATGGGACTTTCGCTGGCCATGATGATGATGTACGATGGCTTGCTCGACGGTTTCAACAACGCCATCGCCGGGAATGCGGTCCGGGTCCTGGGAGGCAATGTTCAGGTCCACGCGGCAGGCTATCGCGAAAAAGTGGACAGCAACCCGCTCCTGCCCCTGGCCGATGACGCGGCCGTGGTCAAAGCGGCGCTAGCCCAGCCGGACGTGGTCGCGGCCTCGCGTCGCATCCAGACCGGCGGTCTGGTCAGCAACCACGAAGGCGCGTTCTCGATGAGCATCATCGGCATCGAGCCGGAAGCCGAAGCGCCGGTCAGCCTGATCGCCGAGCACATCGTGGACGGACGCTACCTCGAGCCAACCGATGAAGATGCAATCCTCATCGGCCAGGGTCTGGCGGAGGCACTGTCGATTAATGTTGGCGATCGCATCACCATGGTTGGAAGCGATGTGCACAAACAGAACCGCCAGCGCACCATGACCGTGATCGGCATTTACGATGTCGGCATTCCCAGCATCGAAAAAAGCACTGCCTATATTTCCCTGGTAGAAGCACAAAGCCTTTTCAACCTGCGTGGGCAATCGACGGAAGTGCAGATCACTCTGAAAAAGGTCGGCACTGAATCAGCCGTGGTTGCAGCCCTGACGCCGATGCTCCCCGGCTACGAAGTGGAATCCTGGGAAAAGAATTATCCCGAACTCGGAAATGCCATCGGCCGCAAAAGCATCGTCATGGACATCTTCAGCGTCATCATCGTAATGATCGCGGGCATTGGCATCTTGAACCTTCTGATGATGGCCGTCTACGAGCGGACGCGTGAGATCGGTCTGCTGGGTGCCATGGGGCTCAAGCCGCGCCAGATCGCGACCACCTTCGTCCTGGAAGGCACATTGATCGGCCTGGTCGGCGTGATCGCCGGAATCGCGATCGGGCTGGTCACCAATCTCAGCCTGGGAAAGGTGGGCATGGATTACAGCCAGTTTGCGGGCGTCACCGAATACATGGCTTTGATCAGCGGACGTGTCTATCCCACGCTTGGAGTCAGCAAGCTGTTCTGGCGCGCCGGTGTGGTGGCCGTGATTGCCGCCCTGGCTGCCTTCATCCCGGCCGTGATCGCCGCCCGCCGCGAGCCGTCTGAGGCGCTGCATTATGTCTAACCGCTCCAGCCGCCGTCTCGGCGGCGGGCGCCGCGGACGGCGCCCTGAGCATAAGAGAAAACTATGAATCTATTCAAATTAGCTTATCGCAACCTGGGGCGCAACCGGACTCGCTCCCTGCTCTCCGCACTGGCAGTCGCTGTGGGCATGTCGTTGATGCTTCTCATGGCAGCCGTGCTGGAAGGGGAAATGAAGGGTGCGCTCCAAAACAGCATCCGCCTGCAAAGCGGGCATATCCAGGTCCGCCCCGAGTCGTATGAGGAAGGCCAGGTCAGTCTCAAATGGGAAGATCTGATCGCAGAGCCGAATCAGCTGGCGGAGAAGATCAGCTCCCTCCCGCAGGTGACGGTGGCCACTCCCCGTTTGGTCGCCAGCGGCATCCTGACCCTCAGCGACGAATCGAAAGGCGTCCAGGTCGTCGGCATCGAACCCGAGTCGGACGCGAACCGGCCGTTTCGCGACGGAGTACTGGCCGGGGAATTCCTCAGAGCGGATGACCGCGAAGGGATCCTGATCGGCAAGGTCCTGGCTGATAAATTAAGTCTGAACGTGGGAGACCGGGTCAACCTGCTGGTCACCACGTCCGGAGGCGATGTGGACGAGCAGTTGTTCACAATCCGCGGTATTTACACCACGCGCACGCCGGCCTACGACGAAAACACGGTCTTCATGCCCCTGGCGAAAGCCCAGACATTTACGGTGACGGAGAATCATGCCAGCACGATCTTCGTCCTTTTGCAGGACGACGAACAGGCGGAGCCTGTTGCCCAGGCCCTGCAATCGTCAAACTATCAGGTGCTCACCTGGCGCGAGCAGAACGCCCTCATCGTGCAGTTTGAGGACTTCGGAAATGCATATATGATGATTCTGTACCTGATCGTTCTGGGCATCACGGCAACGGTCGTGACGAATACCCTGGTGATGGCCGTCTTCGAGCGGACGCGCGAGATCGGCATCCTGGCCGCCATCGGCATGAAGGGGCGCGGCATCATGGCCCAGTTCCTGGCCGAGGCAGCACTGCTCGCGACCGGCGGCGTGATCGGCGGATTGATCATCGGCGGCGCGCTGGTCGCCTATTTCACAGTCTACGGATTTTACGTCGGCGATTTCGGGATCAGCGGTCTGCTCTTCGAGGAGCGCATCTACGCCCACCTCACCCCGGGAAATGCCCTCAACCTGACCGTCCTTACGTATATCATTACCCTCATTGCTTCACTTTATCCTGCCAGGCTGGCTGCCCGCATGGAACCAGTCGAAGCATTACATGGAGCCGGAGCCTAAAATGGAAGTTACAAAAGTTACCAACGCAACACGTATATTCAAGATCGGCGAAGTCGAGACCAAAGCCCTGCGCGGCGTCAATCTATCCATCGGAAATGGCGAATTCACCGCACTGGTCGGCCCTTCGGGGTCGGGCAAGACGACCCTCCTGCAGCTGATTGGCTTACTCGACAAACCCACCAGCGGAAGTGTGTTCATCAACGGACAGGATGCGACGAACCTCAACCGCAACCAGCGCGCCGACCTGCGCAAGAACGCCATCGGATTCGTCTTCCAGTTCTTCGCGCTCATCCCCACCCTGACCGCCTACGAGAACGTCGAGATGCCGCTCCTGTTGAACGGCACGAAGGCCGCCCAACGCAAGGCCCGCGTCAATGAAGTGCTGGCAGCGGTCGGACTCTCCGACCGGGCCCATCACCGCCCCGACCAGCTCTCCGGCGGGCAGCAGCAGCGCGTCGCGGTCGCGCGCGCCCTGGCTACGGACCCCAAGCTGATCCTGGCTGACGAGCCCACCGCCAACCTCGACACCGAGAACGGCAAGCAGGTCATGGACATCATGCAGCGTCTCAACAAGGAAACCGGCGTAACCTTTGTGTTCGCCACCCACGATCCGCGTGTCATCAAGTATGCCCGGCGGGTCGTCACCCTGCGCGACGGTCTCATCGTCGAAAACAACGGCAGCTCACAAAAGTAAGTTCAGGAATACAAGAATGAAGAAAATATTATTTCGCGCTGAGCGGACTAGCGCCTTCGCGCTGAGCAGGCGCAGTCGAAGCGCACGGTTATGGATATTTGCTGTAATACTGTCCAGCACACTGATCCTGAGTGCCTGCACGTACGCGGCTTCCACACCGACGGCCATTCCCACCGTATCGCTGGACGGCGACAACTCTTCGCCAAAGGATCCATCAGGCATTCCAAGCACAGTCTCTGCCTCGGCGAGCATCGTGCCGATCACGGATGTGCAGCTCTCCTTTGCCGCGGTCGGACGCGTCAGCGCGGTGAACGTCAAGGCCGGCGACAGTGTCAGGACCGGCGATGTTCTCGTCACGCTCGATACAACGATCCTCGAGGCGAAGGTCAGGGAGGCGGAAGCCGGAGTGCTGGCCGCCGACGCGCAGGTCCGTTATTTGAACAGGCTGGCCACCGATGCCGTGCATTACGAATCGGCCGCCGCAGACCTTGCCCGGGCACAAGCATTGCTTGAGTCTGCAAAAGCAACCCTGCTGACGCAATCCACGCTCAGCGCGCCCAGCGACGGGACGATCGTCTCCGTGGACATCGCCCCGGCTGAAACGGTCGTGCCCGGACAGGTCGTGATCGTCTTGGCCGACCTCTCCAGCTATCAAATCGAGACGACCGACTTAAGTGAACGCGACGTAACAAGAGTTCAGATCGGGCAAAAGGCAAACGTCTTCATCGAAGCCCTGAACGAAGAGTTTACGGGCGAGGTGATCGATATCGACCGCGTCTCATCCACACTCGGCGGTGATGTGGTCTTCAAGGTCAGCATTGGATTCGATACACAACCGCAGGGGCTGCTGTGGGGCATGAGTGCTGACGTCCAGATCGAAACGACCGAGTAAGCGGAGAACAGCATGAAACGCTTCCATGTGTCAACGCTTTTGAGCCTGACGGCCATCCTGGTCACACTGGTCAACCCTGTCTTTGCCGCGCAGGATGGTGCAGTCATCGCTTCGGCGGTGGTCGTCCCGGCTCAGATCACCGAGCTTAGCTTCATGAACTCCGCGCTGATCAGGGAAATATCTGTGCGCGTGGGAGACCAGGTACAGGCAGGCCAGACCCTGGCAGCGTTGAATGTACCCGAACTGGAATATGCAGTCGCAGCCGCGGAAGCTGCGCTTCGTTCTGCAAAGGGGGAAGAAAAAGTACAGAGCTATCGAAGGGTCAAAGACCGCAGGAATGGCAAGGTCTTCTTCGACGTTGTCCCACCTGAAAAAAGGGAGATCGCGCGTGCAGGCGTGGCCCAGTCCCAGGCGGTACTCGACGCAGCACAAGCCACCCTGGCTCAAACCATCCTGGCCGCGCCGCACGATGGCACGATCGCTTCGATCGAGTCCCTGCCCGGTGAATACGTGCGGGAACATCAGGTTGTCCTCCGGATTGCAACCTTGAACGACCTGCAACTCGAAACAACCGACCTGAGCGAACGCGACATCACAAAAGTAAAGATCGGCGCGCCCGTCGATATTTTCGTCGAAGCCCTGAATGAAAGCTTTGCTGGAAAAGTCGTCAGCATTTCACCAAGGGCGGACACGGTCGGCGGTGATGTCGTTTTCAAAGTCACGATCGCGTTCGACGAACAACCCGAAGATTTATTGTGGGGGATGACTGCCGAAGTGACGATCGAAGAATAGAGAACAGAGAGTAGAGATTAGTACTTGTCTCAAAAACACCTCTCGCACCGTCATTGCGAGCGAAGCGAAGCAATCTCAGATAAGATTTGCCGTGAAAATTGAGTAAGAGATTGCTTCGTCGGGGAGAATACCATCCTCGCAATGACGAAAAGGCGTTTTTGAGATAACTTGTAG
>JBAVVF010000909.1:0-2830 GCA_049697155.1 Anaerolineales bacterium | reverse complement strand
GTACACCTGCACCCACCGCAGGTGCGGTGTCGAGACCAGGCGCCACGAAGCAATCCAATTATGTTATGGAGGAAACATGGACTACACTCAACTTGGCCGCACGGGTTTAAAAGTATCCCGTTTGTGTCTTGGCACGATGAACTTTGGTCCGAAGACGACCGAGGCGGATTCGTTTGCCATCATGGACAAGGCGCTGGATCTCGGCATCAATTTCTTCGATACCGCCAACGTCTATGGCTGGAAACTGGGGGAGGGTGTCACGGAACAGATCGTCGGGCGCTGGTTCGCGCAGGGCGGAGGCAGGCGTGAGAAAACGGTCCTGGCGACGAAGGTCTATGGAAAGATGGGCGAATGGCCCAATCAGTCCCGGGTATCGGCTCTCAGCATCCGGCAGGGGGTGGAAGGTTCGCTCAAACGCCTCCAGACCGACTACATCGACCTCTACCAGATGCATCACATCGACCGCAATACCCCCTGGGAGGAGATCTGGCAGGCGATGGAAACGCTCGTCCGGCAGGGGAAGATTCTGTATGTTGGCTCTTCCAACTTTGCAGGCTGGCACATTGCCAAAGCCAATGAGATCGCGAAGTCGCGTCATTTCCTGGGACTGGTGAGCGAACAATGTCTCTACAATCTCAAGGACCGCATGGTCGAGACGGATGTGGTCCCGGCCTGCCGCGACTATGGTCTGGGGCTGATCCCCTGGAGTCCGCTGGCGAGCGGACTGTTGGCCGGAGCGCTGGGCAAGGAGAAAGCTGGGCGGCGCGCCGAAGAGGGTGTTGCAAAGGATATGAAGAAATATGCAGCCCAAATCGGCCAGTATGAAAAGTTCTGCAAGCAAAAGGGCGAGAACCCGGCCGACGTCGCGCTGGCCTGGCTGCTGGCCAACCCGGTCGTGACCGCGCCGATCATCGGTCCGCGCACGCTCGAGCAGCTGGCAGGCAGCCTGCGGGCCCTCAAGATCAAGTTCAGCAAGGCAGACATGGAAAAGCTGGACGCGATCTGGCCCGGCCCCGGCGGCGAAGCACCTGAGGCGTTTGCCTGGTAAGTAGAGCGGGTTGGTCGCGAAGCATCCCCGAAGGGGACAACCCGCCGTGCTCCAGGCTGCCAGTGTCGCCACGGCGACGCCTGACCTGCTTTATGATAAAAACGTCCCGCAGGTAACGTCCATCTTCATCGCAGCCTGTGGGACGATCTTTTATGAGCTATCCGTATTACTCATACCCGCCCGGTTTGTTCCCGCGTGTCGCGCTGGACGTCGTTCTCCTGCGCCGGCGGGATTTTCGCCGGGATGCCCAAGCCTGCCTCGAGCATTTGAACCCGCCGCTGAATATTTTGGGCAAAGAGAATATCCCCCAGCATGGACCCTGCGTCGTGACCGTCAATCATTATCACCGGGCCGGCTTCGGCGCGCAGTGGTTTGCGCTTGCGATTGCCGCGCGGGTCCCTGCGGATATTCATTGGATCATTACAGGCGAATTCACGGATTGGAGCAAACGATATGGGCTACCCGGCGCAATCGCTTCCCGTATCCTGCTGAGCCGTCTTGCGCGGATCTATGGTTTTACCACCATGCCTCCGATGCCGCCGCGTCCCAAAGACGTGCAGGCGCGGGCCGCGGCGGTGCGGGCCGCCCTGGAGATGGTGAAGCGGGCCCGCGACCCGGTGCTTGGACTCGCGCCCGAAGGGCATGATCCCCCCGACGAGGTGCTGACGCGTCCCGCGTCCGGCGTGGGAAGGTTCGGCCTGCTGCTGGCCCGGGCCGGCCTGACATTCATCCCGGTCGGCGCGTATGAAGCGGAGGGAGTCTTCCATCTTCATTTCGGTGAGGGCTATGAATTGAGCGTCGGCCGCGATCTATCCGCCGCTGAAAAAGATGATCGGGCTGTGCGGATGATGATGGAACGGATCGCGCGCCTGCTGCCATCCGGCATGCGAGGAGAGTTCGCTTGAAAAAACTAAACCTTATGCAGCTGCTGGTCCTGAATGCCTACTGGGTGGGGCTTTCGTTCATGTGGAACGCGATCCATCCGATCCTCCTGCCGGCGATTTTGCTGAACTATGTCCCCGATGCAAAAAAGAATACCTACCTGGGATTGCTGACGTTCGCCGGCCTGATCATTGCGATGCTCGTCCAGCCGGTCACGGGCGCGCTCTCGGATGGCTGGAGGTCGCGCTTCGGGCGCAGGCGTCCGCTCGCCGTGCTGGGAACGTTGTTCGATTTCGTCTTTCTCTCGGTCCTGGCCTGGGCCGGCGGCTTCACCTGGCTGTTCATCGGCTACATCGGCCTGCAGTTCAGCTCGAACATCGCCCACGGACCCATGCAGGGACTCCTGCCCGACCGCGTCCCACGCGAGCAATTGGGAGTCGCCTCCTCGCTGAAGACGTTCATGGACATGCTGTCCCTGATCATTGCTTCGCTTCTAGCGGGCCGTCTGCTCGATCCCGTCACCCGTGATCCTACCCTCATCATGCTGGTCGTGATGGGACTGCTGGCCGTCTCCGCCGCGATCACGATCCTGGGGGTGAGGGAAGAGCCGTCGATGCAGGGGGAAGGGGATAGGGGCGAGGGGAAATTCCTCGATCAATTCCGGATTAATTTCCGCGAGAATCCCTCCTACTGGTGGCTGATCGCGGAACGGCTCCTGTTCCTGATCGGCATCTACGGCGTGCAAACCTTCGCTCAATATTATTTGCAGGATGTCCTGCGCGTCCCCGATCCGCCCAGGCAGACCGGCGACCTGCTGGCGGCGCTCACCATCACCCTCGTCGTGCTGGTCCTGATCGGCGGCTGGCTGACGGATAAGTACGGCGCCAAGCGCATCCTGGC
>JBAVVF010000908.1:0-2306 GCA_049697155.1 Anaerolineales bacterium | reverse complement strand
ATATTTGGCCGGATCGGTTTTTCGCAGCTCGTTTGCGGCTGTTACAGATAGACCGGAGGGGACGTAAAACAGCGCCTCATGCGCGGAGGTCTGGTCGGTCACCACGTCGGGGATGACGCCGCGCGCCACAAGTTCGCTGTACACGTCTGCGGCGTTGCCGATCAGCCCGATGGATTTGGGGATCTGCTGCTCCTTTGCCTCCTCGACGAGCGTCATCGCCTCTTCGAGCGTGTCCACCACCGTGTCCACGTAGCCGATGGCGCGGCGGCGCTCGGCGCGCTCCGGATCAACTTCGACGATGAGTCCCACGCCTTCATTCATCGTAATGGACAACGGCTGCGCGCCGCCCATCCCGCCGAGGCCCGCCGTCAGGACGAACTTTCCCTTCAGCGATCCCCAGCCTCTGAGCCTGGCCAGCGCGCCGAAGGTCTCGTAGGTGCCCTGCAGGATGCCCTGCGTGCCGATGTAGATCCATGAACCGGCGGTCATCTGCCCGTACATGATGAGTCCCTTCTTGGCCAGCTCATCGAAGTGTTCCCAGGTGGCCCAGTGTGGCACCAGGTTGGAGTTGGCGATCAGGACTTTCGGCGCGTCCCGGTGACTCTTGAACACGACGACCGGTTTTCCCGATTGCACGAGCAGGGTTTCATCCTCTTCGAGGTCTCTGAGCGACTCCAGGATTGCTTCGAAGGCCTCCCAGGAGCGGGCGGCTTTTCCCCTCCCGCCGTAGACGACGAGCTCTTCCGGTTTCTCGGCCACTTCCGGGTCGAGATTGTTTTGGATCATGCGATAGGCGGCTTCGCTGAGCCAGTTTTTGCAGGTGAGATTTGTTCCGCGCGGCGCGCGGACAGTGCGAGGTGTGGGCATGGAGGATCTCCTGTAAGAAAGAGGGTGCTTTCCCGCCTATTATATGCCGCGAACGTGCTCAACCCGGAGGATTGCTACGGCTCGATGACCCTGATCGACCCGGTGATGGACTTCACATCCGCTGCGATTTGGGCCTGATAGTCCTGCATGAATGTGAAGGTTATTCGAACTGTCGAACTGGAGGTGGGCTTGAAAAAAATGATGGTCGAATAAAATGGAATGGTGCCTCCCTCTCCATCGCTCATCGACCAGCGCCCGCCGATCTCGATCATCCTGACGCTGCCATCCTCGTGTAACTGGACGGTGTCAGCGCGAAACCCCGGAAGACCCCCGGAGGCTTCCAGTCCCCGCGTCAACTCTCCCATGGTGAAGTTGTCGATGGTAACTGCTGTATCGTCCGAATCCCAGGTCAGCTTCGAAAAGCCAAGCATGACGTTCTTTTTAATATCGGGCCGCAGAACGTATGCATAGAGCCGGTCGAAATTGGCGTCGTATCCGGCCAGGTCAGCTGTCATCTGCTCGTGCAGCATAGGGTTTGCGGCGCCGGCCTTTGCCAGGGAGACATTGAACTCCTCCGAGTTGGGACGGACTGCCAGCCATCCCACGGGAAAGATTATCTCGAAACCGCCGTCATAATCGGTGTATCTGGTGGTTCCATCCTGAGCCTGCTCGATGTTTGTAGCTGGCATTACCGATACTTCGGTTGCAAGAGACTGGGCTGCGGCCGTCTGGGTCGAGGCGGCCTGGGCGGTTCCAACGACGGCCGTCGCGACGGTATCGGCACTTATGCCAGGCGTTGGCTGTATGGTTTGACCGGGCAGTACACAAGCGACAACTGCGACCAGGACAACGGAGATCATTAAAATATGACGCAAATAGCTTCGGTTCATGTTTGCTCCTGAGTAGAAATCTCTCCCGGCGGCGCGACGCTGTTTACCACCATAGATGGTTTCTTTATCATTCGCTTCCGGGATGGATTTCAGTCATTCCGTACGATCAATCCAGCAGCCGGATGGATTCGATGATCTTATCGATATCGGCCGTGAGGTCCACGGTCGCATCCTGGACGGTCGAATAGGTAATGATGACGGCACCTTCTCCGGATTTGAAGAAGATCTGCTCCTGGTGCAGGTTTATCTTTTGTCCGCCCGCAACAGTCACGGTCCAGTTCGCCTCCAGCATGCCGATCTCAATGCCCGAGGAGGTTTCCTTGATTTTCGGGTCTGAAACGTTGATACCCGCCGAAGTGAGGTATGCACTCGTGGCATCCATCAAGTCTTTGACCGAGATCACGGAAAGGAGCGGATTGGTATCATATCCGACCGTGATGTTGGGTGTGTAGGCGCCCTGCTGCGCCTCGAAATTGAAGCCGAAGACCCGCAGCATCTTATTGACATCGGCATTCTTGGCTGTCTCGATGAGTTTGGATACATCCTGGC
>JBAVVF010000907.1:0-1854 GCA_049697155.1 Anaerolineales bacterium | reverse complement strand
TTGGGGCCTCCTAAGCTTTCTTTTTTTAATTAGAAAATTGCAAGATATATTATAGTGTAAACCCCGTTAGAAAGTCTTCTACTTTCTAACGGGGTAAAATATAGAAAATCTTACATTAAAAGTGCCGACTAAGATTTATCCTGTTTTGTCAACTCTCTGGTGACGACGCACCTTCGACCGACTCGCTTTTCAGGTAATTATTAATGCTCTGTTCCATTTGAGCCGGAAACTCCGGCACAGGTCCTGCTAGCCTTTCGCGGTACACTCTGAGCGTGATTTCTTTGAACACCGGAAGCGCAACCCTGCCACCGGTTTCTTTTGGGCCGAGGGAACGGTTGTCGTCAAAGCCGATCCGCACGGCAATGGTGATTCCTTCAGGGCCGTAAGTGGAGCCCACGAAGAGCGCATCCCTGAAGTCATTGGTCGTTCCTATCTTTCCCATAACGGGGATCGGAAAACCGCTGGAGTCAAGTGCATGAGCCGTGCCGGTAGGCATGCGCACGAGACTGCGCAGGCCTTCCTGAATGAGCGAGAGCGCGTAGTCGTCGACAGAGACCGGAGGCCCGCCGTGTTCGTTATCGGCCGCCACCTCGCCCGAGTGGCGGACGATCTTTCGGATCACATACGGCTGGGCGAAGATGCCCGATGCCATCGTGCGGTACGCATTGGCCAGTTCCAGCAAATTCACTTCGGACGCACCCAACGCGGTCGTGGCGTAGGGCTGCAACGGCGTTTCTGGATTCCGCCAGCGCTTCCCGTAGGGGGATCATGCCCTTGAATTGACCATCGTAGATTGAGATCCATTTCGTAGTCTGCTTCTCTCCATCGGGAACACTGATGGGTTCGTCGGGAACCATGGTATCAAGATTAAATTTTCCCTGCTGAAAAGCAGCGAGGTAGACAATGGGTTTCATTGCGGACCCAGGTTGCCGCAGAGACTTCGTGACGCGGTTCAAGTCGCTGTATGAGGTGGAACGGTCTTTGTAGAGCTGACGACCGCCCGTCTCGGCGAGGATGCTCGCATCGCGGTTCCTCAGCACAACGACAGAGCCCTGGATTAGCCCTTTGGTACTCGGGTGTCGCTTCTCGTAAAGCTCGAGGCCGTGCTCCAGTGCCTCGTTCACAATTTGCTGCACCCGGGCGTCCGCCGTCGAGTAAACCTGGATACGTCCCTGCAGGAGGTCTTGAATGCTGAGGTCAGCACAGAAGCCTTTGAGCTCCTCAAGGACATTTCCAACGACCGCAGGCCCTAGGGGGACCTTGTTCTTGCGCCGCACGGCCACCTGAATCGGGCGCTGTTCGGCTCCTCTCACCCTGTCCCGAGAAATGAAACCGTTCGCCGCCATAAGCGCCAGGATTTGATTTCTCCGGCGCAAGACTCTCTCGGTGTTGTTACCACTGGGCGCGTAGTAAAGAGGCGACTTTGCGATGCCTGCGAGCAGTGCTGCCTTGTCAGCATCATCCACGGTGAACGTGGCGAGAGGCCGACCAAAATAGTATTCCGCCGCCGCCGCAAATCCGTACTGACCGTTTCCCATGTAGATGAAACTGGCGTATCGGGCCAAAATTTCTTCCTTAGCGCGGCGTTTCGAACCGAAACGCTCCTGCATCTCGTTTTCGACCCACAACGACAGTCGAATTTCCTCCAGCTTCCGAACCAGCATGTTGACGCTTCGCGAGCCGATCATGTAAGACAGCGCACGGGGCAAGAGCACGCCGTGCCGGAGCTGGTTGCTGTTTTCTTGAGCCGTCATGTTTTGGAAGACCGTCAGGCCTTTGAGAAAATAACACCGCACGAGCTGTTGGGTGATCGTCGATCCGCCCTGTGGGAAGATCGCCAGACTATTCACCTCG
>JBAVVF010000906.1:0-3421 GCA_049697155.1 Anaerolineales bacterium | reverse complement strand
GTCCTCGGTGCTGGGGTTGCCTTTGAGCACCCGCAGGAGCTCCCAGCCGCTTTTGGACGCAATTTGACTGTCGAGCACCACCGCGCCGGGCGGATTCGTCAGCAGGTGCGAGAACCAGTTCGAGGTCTCGTCCACGCCCTGGACTTCCACCGGGAAGCCGGAGCGCTGCAGGCGTTCCTGGATGGGCCGGCTGGAGAGCGGGTCTTCGGTCAGGATCAAAACGACCTGCCGCGCGTTCGGCTGCGAAGAGACAGGCAGCGTCTCGGCATGTTCGAGGGCCGGCAGCCGGATGGTGAACGTCGAGCCGGCTCCCTCCTCCCCCGACGACTGCACCTCGATCTCCCCGTTGTGCAGCTCGACCAGCCGCCTGCAGATCGCCAGCCCCAGACCCAGGCCGCCGTAGCCGCGGGCGGTCGTCCGCTCCGACTGGCGGAATTCGTTGAAGATCCAGGCCTGCTCATCCATGGGGATACCCAGACCGGTATCGGAAACCGCGATCACAACCCGGTGCCCCTGCATGGCCACACTCAGCTTCACCTGGCCCTGCGACGTGAACTTGACCGCGTTGCTGACCAGGTTGAGGGTCACCTGCTGCAGCCGCGTCCGGTCGCCCCAGACGCGCGGCAGCGAGTCCCCAATTTCCGTTCGCCACTCCAGGCCTTTGTCAGCGGCCAGCTGCCGGCCGGTCTCGCTGACGATCTGCAGGGTCTCGGCCAGGTCGAGCGGCTCACAGGTCAGGCGCAGCTGGCCCGCGTCGCTGCTGGCCAGATCGAGCACGTCCCGGATGAGGTGACCGAGGTGCTGGGCATTGGTATGGATCTTCTCCACCGACTTGCGCACGTCGGCCGTGGACTGTTTCAGCTGCATCTCGCTCAGCCCCACGATCAGGTTGAGCGGCGTCCGCAGCTCGTGGCTGACCGTGGACAGGAAGCGGCTCTTCATGCGGTCGGCCTCTTCCGCCAGCCGCCGCCCCTCGGCCACCTCCTGGTACAGCCGGATGCGCTCCAGGGCGGAGGTCAACTGCCGCAGCACGGCCAGGCACGGCGCCAGGTTGGCCGCGTCGAAGGCCACAAACCCGGCCGGTTGATTCTGGATGGAAAGAGGCAGCAGCGCCAGGTGGAAAGGTTCATCCTCCGGGTAACGACCCGGGGGCGGAAACTGCTGGGTGGGGAAGCGTCGGGAGTGGGACTGGTCCTCGCCGGAGATCTCCGGAAAGACACTCCAGCCGACCGGGTTCTCCCCGTCCGGTTCGAACAGCACCACCTGGGCGTGCCGGATGGCAAGCGCCGGCAAATACTGGTTGATAACCTTTTGGACCTGTGAAAGCTCGATGGCTTCGGCCAGCTCCGCTGACATCAGGCTCAGCTGCTGCGTCAGCGTATCCTGCCGGGCAAAGTAGCGCAGGAGCTGGGCCTGGGCGCATTCGCTGATCGCGATCCGGGCCTGGTCCAGCCAGGTGTCCACTTCCTCGCGATGGCTCTCGATCTCGGCCGGTTGCACGAGCACGGTCCACCAGTATCGCAGGGTGGTGATCGCGTTCTGCCAGGCGTGGGCATCCTCGTCCAGGCGTCTGACCGGCTGCAGGATGTCGGCCAGCGCGTCACGGAACGGGACCACAATCCGCTGTTTCAGGCTCAGGGCAAAGGCTTCGATGAGATGTTCGCACTGGGCCTGGATGGTTTCCAGCTTGAGCTGTCCCACGCCGGCAAACACCGCCTCGACCATGGTCTCCGTCAGGCGCTGCTTCACCACCGCCGGTTCGCAGGCTTCCTCCGACTGATGCAGGTCGTCCAGGGCCCGGGTAATGATCTCGTCCCGCGAGCAGCCGCACGACTCGCGGACGACGAGGCGGGTCGGCACGCGCACCATCGTGGAAGGATCCGACTCGCCCTTCAGGCGGCGCAGCATCAGATTCAAAGCCTGATAGCCGATATCATGTCCGGGCTGGTTGATCGTCGTCAGCGAGGGAGTCTCGTTGCGGGCCTCGAAGCGGTTGTCGAAGCCGATCACCGCCACATCCTGCGGGACGCGCACGCCCGCGGCCCGCATGGCCTGGATCGCGCCGATGGCCGACTCGTCGTTGGCTGCCACGACCGCCGTAAACGGGACCCCGGTGCCGAGGATCTGCCGCATGGCCTGATACCCCCCTGGGATCGAGAACCGGCCGTAGGCCATCAGGCGCTGGTCGGTTTCCAGTCCGAGTTCCTCACATCCATCCAGGAAGCCCTGCAGGCGCTCGCGGCTGTCGCCCTGCCAGCCCAGCCCGCCGCTGATAAACGCCACCCGCCGGTGACCGTGTCGTTTGAGATGTACGAGTGCCTGAAAGATGCCATTCTCGTTATCGGCGCTGATCGCGGGCCGGCTCTCGGCGCTTTCCGCAAATACGACCGGATGGCCGGCCGCCAGGGCCTGCTCGAGATAGTACGCCAGGATATCGGCCCCCTGGTGAGGCGCGATGACGATCAGCCCATCCGTGTTCCAGGGGCCGACCGGCACGAAATCCACTTCGGGGGAGAGGAACGGCCAGGCCACGCGGGTCTCGGGCGCAAAGGAAGACACCACGCCGCAGGCCATCAGCACGCTGCAATCCTGCTCGCGCGCCGCAGCATAGATCCCCTGCAGGATCGGGCTGAGCAGGGTATGGATCGTGCCGGCGTAGAGCTGCCAGCCTGCTAAAACCCCAATCGTATAGCGGCCCTGGTTCTTATAGGGAGCTCCGTGCTTAAAAGGGTCAATCAAGGCTGTACCTTTATGAACCGAAATTATACTGCCCTTCCGGCAGCGGTATAAATTGTCAATGACCTTACAATATCAGGAGATACGAACCGGTTTCAAAAATACCCCTGGCTGATTCCAAATGTCGTTGCGAGTCTTCGAGAAGCAATCTCCCCATAAGAATCATGTCGTTGCGAGGAGCCCGCAGGGCGACGAAGCAACCCCCTAATGAGGAGATTGCTTCGCCTGCGGCTCGCAACGACATGGGAGAGCAAGTGAGGGTTTTCGCAGAGATTCAGCCAGTTTTTGCCAAAAACCCACTGTTTACAGGCATGTACATCGACTTTACATGCCTGTAATGAAGCCTTACCGCCCGGTAATGTGACCTTACACGCTCGTAATGAAGCCTTACCGCCCGGTAATGTGACCCTACACGCCGGTAATGAAGCCTCACTGCTCGGTAAGGTGACCTTACGCGCCCGTAATGAAGCCTTACTGCTGGCACCGTCATTGCGAGCCCGGAGGGCGAAGCAACACCTGCACTTGCGTGCCGGTGCAAGTGTCTCATACAAAATTACTTAGGGTCTGTATGCAAATTCCATTGTGCTTTGTTCACCTCTGCTCCCGCCGCCGTCTCGAAGATCCCGCGTACTCGCGGGACCGGCGGCGATTCTCGAGGTTTTCCAGCGCCGGGGACGGCGCTGGG
>JBAVVF010000905.1:0-2735 GCA_049697155.1 Anaerolineales bacterium | reverse complement strand
ATCGCGATTTTCTCGACGGCTGTGGAGATGACGAACAGATCAGCTTTCACCTTCTGGGCGAGCAGGCTGGAAGCATAATCCTTGTCGATGACCGCGGCAACCCCGCGATAGTTGCCATCGCCCGGATCGATGACCGGGATGCCGCCGCCGCCGACCGTGATAGTAATGATGCCTTTTTCCAGCAGGGTCTCGACCGTCTCGAGCTCGACGATTTCCTTGGGCAGAGGCGAAGCAACGACCCGGCGCCAGCCGCGGCCGGCATCCTCCACCACGGTCCAATCCTGTTCTTCCTTGCGGCGCTTCGCTTCAGCTGCATCCATGAAACCGCCGATCGGTTTGGACGGATGACGGAACGCCTCGTCGCCCTTATCCACCAGCACCTGGGTGATCACAGTCACAACCTTCTTCTTGATGCCGCGCTGGTAGAGTTCGTTCTGCAGGTTTTGCTGCAGGGCATATCCGATCGCGCCCTGGCTGTCGGCGCCGCAGACATCCAGCGGGACCTCGTGCATGCCTTCGACTTTGGCGGCGATCTCGGAACGCCGAAGGATGAATCCAACCTGCGGTCCATTCCCGTGACCGATGGCCACGTCCCAGCCCTGCTCGATCATATCGGCAATGTGGAGGGTGGTCTGCCTGGCGGCCTCGTACTGATCTTCGACCGTCTGATGCGCTTTATCACTGATGAGTGAATTGCCACCGATGGCAACTACGGCAAGTTTATTTTTGGCCATGTTTTCTCCTTATTTCCTTAACTCATTGTCAAGGCCATCACGGCCTTCTGGGCGTGCAGGCGATTTTCCGCTTCATCGAAGACGACCGAGTGCGGGCCATCCATCACTTCACTGGTGACTTCAACATCCCGGTCGGCGGGCAGCGGGTGCATGTAGATGGCATCTTTCTTCGCAACCTTGAGCTTGGCGGCATCCATGATCCAGTCCTTGTATGCATCCTGGATCTTTTTGCCTTCCGCTTTATCGTTGGTGGTCAACAACGGACCCCAGGACTTGGCGTAGATCACATCCGCGTCCTTGCAGGCCTCGGTCATGCCGTCCTTACTGTCAATGATCTCAAAGCCGGCGCCAGCGATCCTGGCTTGTTCCCTGGCCTGCTCGACAATTTCGGGCATAAGTTTGAACTCAGGCGGATAGGCCAAGGTTACGTCCATGCCAAAACGCGGCATCTGGAGAATCAGGGATTGGGCCACAGAGACCGGTTTGAGATAGGAAGCCGCGTAGGCCCACGAAACGACCATCTTCTTCCTGCGCAGATCGCGGCCTTTCTTTTCCATAATGGTCATCAAGTCTGCAAGGCATTGGAAGGGATGATAAACATCGCACTGCATGTTCAGGACCGGCGCCCGGCTGGATCTGGCAACGGCATTCAAGTATTTGTTCCCATCGCCAAAGTCACAGTGACGGATGGCAATGCCATCGAAATAACGGCCGAAAATTTCACCGATCTCCACCGGCGTGTCACCGTGCGAGATCTGGGTGGTGTTCGAGTCGATGAACGCGCCGTGTCCGCCAAGCTGTGCAATGCCGGCTTCGAATGAGCCGCGGGTGCGCGTGGACGAGAAGAAAAACAGCATCGCCAGAACTTTATCGCGCAGATAAGCATGGGGTTCACCGAGGGCGCGCTTGCGCTTCAAATCCCAGGCTACGTCCAGAACAGTTTCGACTTCCTCTTTCGTGAAGTCCAGGTCGCCGATAAGGTCGCGACCTCTAAAATTAGTTTGCATTGTTTAGTCTCCTTGTCTTCTAGTCATTAGTCGGCTAGTCGGTCGAATGGCGACCGCTAGTTCTTGCAGAGATATGAGATCATTCCATTTATTAATTTCTTAACATCAACTGCCAGGTCATAAGCCTTCTTAAGTTCCTCTTGTGTAATGAAGTCAGCATCGAGAGCCAAATAAAGTTCGGATTGAACTTCGCCTGCAGAACGACGTGCTATCTTCAAAAAGCGTGCAAATTCCGGGTCATAGCCTGATTCAAAGCCTTCAGCAATAGTGTGCATGGCTGAGCCTGCTGCTTCCTGAATCTGGTGGCACAAGCCAAAGTCGCGGGAAAACTTCTCCTTACGAGTGAGGGCATAAACATAGCCGGCCATCTCGCGTGCCTGTTGCCAGGCCTTCAAGTCTTCAAAGTTTTTTATCGTTGTCATTATTCCTCCTACCAACTTTATCAACTCTTCCAAAGACGAGAAGACAAGTGACTAGCAGACTAGCTTGATACTCTCAACAATTCCGCATCCACACACTTATCATCTTCCCAGTAAAGTCGTGCGCCTTCACAATAATCGGCGGCCTCGCCCCAGGATTCATAATCGGCGTCCGGGAAAGCGGCCACCACACCCAGTTCAAGCACTCCTCCGTGATTGATGACCAGGGCGGCGCGCCCGTCGGCCAGGTAATCTGCCAGCCCGGCGTAGTAGCCGGCAAGCTGACTGGCGTACTGCGCCGCCGCCCCGCCGCGCCTCACCGCTCTGGCATAGGCGCCAAACGACTGCGGCCAGGGAGCTTCATGCTCGACGTCATCCCCATAGGTGCTCATCAGCTCGACCTGCTCATCCACGGCGAAGCCCATCGCGATGGCAGTCTCGAAGGCGCGCGGCAGTGTGGAGGTGACGACACGGTCAAAGGGGCCCAGGTTCTGTCCCACGAGGCGCGCCAGGGTCACACCTGACTGGTTCAGATGCTGACCTGGCTTCGAGCGGATGGAGTGACGTCGTATTTC
>JBAVVF010000904.1:0-9791 GCA_049697155.1 Anaerolineales bacterium | reverse complement strand
AATATATTTGGAATAAAAAGGTGCTTGCTTACTGGTGGTCTCGATACATTCCTCGCTTGCGCTTGGAATTACTCGACCACCGAGGAAATTGGAAATATTATGGTTTTAGGTAAAGTTGTCGGGACGATCGTGACCACGATCAGTCATAAGGATTATAAGAACCGCAGGCTGCTGGTGGTCCAGCCGCTGGTGCTGGATGGAGAGCAGCCGGAGCCAGGCGATGACTTCATCGCGCTGGATAACACCCAGGCCGGTATTGGGGATACTGTCCTGGTGAACCGCGAAGGCAACGGGGCCCGCCAGGTGCTCAGGAACCCGGATGCGGCGGTGATCTCTGTTATTGTGGGGATTGTGGATTCGATATATTTGGAAAGTTGAATATCGGGAATAAGCACCTGTCGGTCTCCAGATATTGTCTGGAGACCTTTGATTATGGATTGGAAATTGAGTATTTTATGATGCTTAATCCGTCACCGTAATTCGTCAGATAGGCATAGACGCTGTTATCTTGTTGGATTAAGGCGGCCGGGTATCCCAGACTGGAATAAATTCCACTCAGATATCCCAATTCTATCGGCTGAGTGGGGTTGGAGAAATCCATCAGATGAATGCTTTCCAGGCTTTTGGGAGAGTTATAGAAGCAGAGTATGTCTCCAAGACCTGCAAATGGATAATGATCATAGGCAGCGATTTTAGTGGGCTGCGAAGGATCGCTAATGTCCAGGAACAAAACCTGCGATTGGGATTCTCCAAAGATATCCCTGTATTCTCCTCGAACCCATACATGTCCTTTTGAGACTACAAGGTGCTCGAAATAGTTGATTCCAATGGGTAGTCGATAAAATCCGATCTCAACCGGGCTGGTTGGGTTCGAAATATCGAAGATAAATAAACCTTTGTTGACAACGAACAATAAACTCTCATCTGCAATTGAATATTCAATATAATCCATGCCGTTGAAATTCTGAATAATGTTGGCAAGCTGCGGCTTGGTTTGATCCTTTATATCAACGATATATAAAGTGGCTTTGCTGTCTGTTAAATACAGGTGATCAACAGAAGCTGTAATGCTTTTTAACGGACTATTCGTTTCAAATTCCCAGATCTTTTGAGGCTTATAAGCATCTGTAACGTCCAGAATTTCAAGTTTTCCCGTGTCGAGATACAGAAGATCTCCCCGGGCCCCTAAGGTAATAACATACAAATCGTCCGGTTGGTATGTGCTCATAAGGAGGGGCGATTCTGGATTTGAGATGTCGAGGATGAATATGGCTGATCGATCTCTCCCCAGAATATATGCTCTTTTTTCTTCTATAACGATTTCATCGACATAATCGATATCTTTGTCGCTGTGATAGACAAGACTTGCATTAAATGACGATCCTGAGCCTATGATGTTAGTAATTGGCAGCCTTTTCTCTGGGAAGCCAAAGAGGCATGCCGCTATCAGGCAAAGCAGAATACAGCCAATCAGGCATACCATGCCTGCCACGACCCAGGCGCTGTTCGAATCTTTATTGGTTTTTGATGAGGTTGAAGACATAGCTCTCTTCTTTTCGATCCGCTGTGTGTTACCGGGTTGAATAATGCAATATCAGCAGACTTCTAAAGCTGAGATCATTGATTCGGCGCTGGGGGAGCCGCCAGTCCTTTTCGAGCGCCAGCCCGGTATAAGCGAGAAGTCTCTCTATATCGATATTCATGAAAGCTGCAACGCAATCCGAAGTCCGCAATCATTGAGTCTGCCGCGCGGCGACCAGCCTGTACCTCGATCTGTGGCGCGCAAATATTCCGGGGTGCCGGCGTTCCAGGCGCAGCCGCGAATGACGCGATAAGTGTAGCCAGCGAGGTCTGTACTGTCCGTTGCCCATGCGGTCAGGCACCATTCCGAGAGATTGCCGATCATGTCCATGACGCCAAATGGACTTTGTCCGGCGGGAAAGCTTCCTACCGGAGAAACCTGCCCAATGCGCTTCATGAAATTGCCGCGGGCTTCATCGAATTCATTTCCCCACGGATAGTTCCAGCCAGTATCGCCGACGGCTGCCCGCTGCCACTCCTGCTCCGTGGGCAGGCGGACATGAATGCTTAGTTCAGCAGAGAGCCAGCGGCAGAAGGCCAAGCTGTCGAACCAGCTGACCCGGGTGGCCGGCAAATCGGTCCCGGCGAAGGCAGTTGGCTTCGGGGTGCGGTGATCCTTATGCCACTGAGTCCCCTGCAGAGAGAAGTCCCACCATTGCGAATTGCAGAATCCATGCGGATGTGCAATGAACTTCTGGTATTGGCCGTTGGTGAGAAGATATTTTGCAATGGCAAATTCCGCCACCCGATAGGTTCCACCGGTCGTGCCGCCATAATGACTGGCGTCCAGCAGGGTTACAGGGCCGGCGGTGACGAAACACCATTCGAAGGGCGGGCAGAGAATCGTTTCCACCCGTTTCGAAAGCGCGGTCAGATCATTTGAGCTTGACATGGAACCTCGATGAAGAATTCAAAGCCATTATATAATAATCCTTACAATCGCCAAAGGAGTTGAACTATGAAGGAGTTTCGGAATCCCCAGGATCTCCATGAACCGGTCGGTTCCTATTCGCACCAGATCGAGATCAAAGGCAATGAGCGGCTGCTGGTGGTTTCCGGTCAGGTGGGCATGCGCCAGGATGGCACAATACCGGACGCTCCCCTCGAGCAGATTGAGATTGCCTTCGAGAACGTCCTTCGCAACCCGCGAGCCGCGGCTCGCAACACTGCATGATTTTTGAAATGCTTTAGCATTTCATGGCAAATCACGGTGGGTGCAGGTGTGATGGGTTATTCATGGTAAACGCGAAGACATCCGAGCAATTGACTCGGATGTCTTTTTGTTGTGAAGATCGTAGTTACATCAGGGCTGCGAATTCTTCGCGGCTGAGTGTCTCCTGTGCCAGCAGACACTCAGTGACCCGCTCCATTGTGTCACGCCTCTCGTTGATGATCCGTTTGGCCTCGGCGTAGCACTCGTCGAGGATCTGCTTGATGGCCTGGTCGATGGCCTCAAACGTCCGCTGGCCAGTGCGCGGCGCGATCATGGCTTCATAACCTTCCGGCTTCGTGAACACCCGCAGCCCGGTATCGCTCATCCCGAGGCGCATGACCATTTCCTCTGCCAGCTGGGTGGCCACCTTCAGGTCGTTGGCCGCGCCGCTGGTAATGTCGGCGCAGAACAGCTCTTCAGCCACGCGTCCGCCCATGAGTCCGGTGATGCGGGCCAGGAGCTGGTTACGGGACATCAGCAGGCTGTCCTGCTCGGGCAGCGACATGGTGAAGCCACCCATCTGTCCGCGCGGGATGATCGTAATCTTGTAAACCGGGTCGGAGTGGGGGGTTGCATGCATGACAACCGCGTGACCGGCTTCGTGATAAGCGATCGTACGGCGCTCGGTCTCCTGCATGACGCGGCTCTTCTGCTGCACGCCGCCCGTCAGGGCCTTCTCGACCGCTTCCTGGAAATCCTGCACCGTGATCGCGTCGTGCCCGCCGCGCACGGCCAGAATCGCCGCTTCGTTGACGATGTTGGCCAGGTCGGCGCCTACCAGTCCGGGCGTGGACTTGGCAATATCCATCAAATTGACATCCGGCGCCAGGCGACGATTCTTGATGTGTACTTCAAGAATGGCCAGGCGTCCCTTGACGTCAGGGCGGGGGACATTGACCTGGCGGTCGAAGCGACCGGGGCGGGTCAGGGCCGGATCGAGGACATCCACCCGGTTGGTGGCGCCGAGGACGACGACACCCTCCGCGCCGGCAAACCCATCCATCTCCACCAGCAGCTGGTTGAGGGTCTGGTCCTGCTCCATTTCACCGCCGCCGCCGCCATTGCGTTTGCGTCCGGCTGCATCGATCTCATCGATGAAGACGATGCAGGGCGCCTTGGCGCGGGCCTTCTTGAAGAGCGAGCGCACACGGCTGGCTCCGACGCCGACGAACACTTCCACGAACTCGGAGCCGGAAGTGGTGAAGAAGGGAACCCCAGCCTCACCGGCGATGGCCTTGGCCAGCAGGGTCTTGCCGGTTCCAGGCTCACCGACCAGCAGCACGCCGCGCGGCATGCGCGCGCCCATACGCTGGTACATTTCCTTGTTTTTCAGGAAAGTGATAATGTCGACCAGCTCTTCACGGCTTTCATCCATCCCGGCCACATCCTTGAGGGTCGTGCTGGGGACATCCCCTTCCGTGTATTTCTTGCGAATGCCTGCCATCGCACCGCCGTTAAGACGCAGCATGGCGAAGCCCAGCAGGCCAAGCATGGCTACACTTATGACAATGTTGATGAGCCTGTCACCGCTCAGGGAACTCGGCTCGACAAGCTCGTACTCCAGTTTCGACAACTGGCTTTCGGTTACCCCGAGATATCTCATTTGTTCCAGGAAGGGGGCGGTTGTGTCGCGGCGGGTCGTGCTCTGCGACTTGTCCTTGTAGAAGATCGTCAGCGTACCGCCAGCCTGGGAGTCTTCGATCCGAATCACCTTGCCTGCCGAAATGGCCGCGGCCACTTCGCTCAGGGGAATGGGTTCCTGCTCCGGTTTGGATCTGGCAAGCAGAACTCCCGAGATAACCAGCGCGACCAATAAAAACCCAAGGGTCATTTTGCCATACTTATGTTTTTTGAAGAAGTCTAAGATTTGGGTCACAGATTGTTTCATGGGGCCTCGATGTCCTTTTGTGGACGCTTTCAAATTCGTCCCCATGTTACCGCGTTAACTGGACAATGCAGCTTTCATTTTCTTTAGCTATCATTAATGGGAAATGAGAATTTGAATTGGAAGGATAAATTAATAGGTCTGCATTATTATCCTCATCGATTAAATGAGGCTGAAAATATATTAATCTTTTCGGTATGTCGGGCACGTGCGCGCCTGCCCGGATGGGTTTCCCAATTCAAGGTACTTTATTTGATAAAGAAATAGACTCGTTCGCCTTTGAAAAGCTTTTGGCGGGGATCCCACGGAAAGAGAATCGTCACGGCAAATTCAACCCATTGACCGTTCGGAGAGGGCATGTCCAGCCACTGCGATTCATAGGTGCCCGTGACAAATGCTTCTTCAAAAACTCCCTGCGGTCCGATCACGATATTTTGCAGATCGAAATGAATGTCGGGGAAGGCTGTCAATAATTGCTGGTAGAACCGGGTCGCGCCCGGTTTGCCGTGCCAGGTCGCTCCACTGTTGACCACCGTGTAGACACAATCCTCGGTCAGGGTGGCCATCAAACCGGGGATGTCGTGGGCATCCTCAGCCAGGGAATGGGCGATCCATAGCTGGCGGATGGCGCGGTACTCGTCCGGGTCCACCCTGCGGCGAATGGACTCCCTGGCACCGCCCGCCAGGGCAGGTGTAATGACATCAGTTCGCAGATTCGGTTGCATATGATTTTCCTTTCGCATTATGACTTGAAATGGATAAGCAGTCTGTCCAAAGCCGGCTGTGATGAGGAAGAGATGCCCCGGGCATTTCCTGGCCGGCCTCGATATTTCCGTCCCTGCTGATGTCCCGTGCGATTTCTGACTTAATTTTATCCAATCCGGGAAATTTCCGAAACCTTTCTAACGGTCTTTTCATCTTCCTGCATAGAATCTTCGTATACTGTAATCACGAAAAGGTGGTAGGAATATGAACTTCTTTATCGGTTGTCCCATCTGGTCGTTCAAAGGCTGGGTTGGCAATTTCTATCCCGAAGGTACAAAGCCGGCGGAGTTTTTGCGCGAGTACGCGCGCCGACTCACCACGGTCGAAGGCAATACTACTTTCTATGCCGTCCCCGCCCAGAAGACCCTGGAGGCCTGGGCGGAGGAAATGCCGCCGACCTTCCGCTTTTGTCCCAAGGTCCCCAAAGCCATCAGTCATGAAGGGAAATTGAGCGACAATATCGAGCGGGCCCGCGAATTCGTCGATATCATGCGGCAGCTTGGAACGCGGCTCGGGCCCATGTTCCTGCAGCTCCCGCCGCGTTACTCCCCGGAGCTGCTCGGCGACCTGCAGACCTTCCTGGCCGTTTGGCCGCGTGACGTACGCCTGGCCGTGGAGGTCCGTCATCTGGACTGGTTCGATGAGCCGCACGATGAGGCACTCAATCGGCTGCTCACCGGGCATAATATGGCCCGCGTGACGATTGACACGCGCCCGATCCGCGACCTGGCTGGAGATCAGATTTTGGCCGGATCCGTTTACCAGAGTCTGCTCGAGGCCCGGGAGCGCAAACCCGATGTCCCTGTCATCCCGAAGCGCACCTCTGACTTCATTTTCGTCCGCTATATCGGCCATCCCAGGATCGAGATCAATGAACCTTATCTAAAAGAGTGGGGAGATTATTTCATTCCACAGTTGCAGGCCGGCGCGGATGCTTACATGTTTTGTCATTCGCCCAACAACCTCGCGGCGCCGTGGTTATGCCGAAAGATCTACTCCCAGGTCGAGGGGCAGGTCGCGGTCCCGCCTCTGCCCTGGGACGCCGTCGCGGACGAGAATTACCAACAGGGCCAGCTGCTATAGCGCAAGGATTCCTCGCTGCAGCCTTCTTGAGGCTGCTTTCAAGAGTCCCCGATCTCCTGGAGGAAAAGCTCGACCATTTGGGGATCGAAGTGCTTTCCACTTTGTTCACGAATATGCTCGAGCGCTTTTTTCCGAGGCCAGCCGGCGCGGTAGGGCCGGTCGCTGGTGAGCGCATCCCAGACGTCCGCCAGAGCGAAGAGGCGCGCTTCCAGGGGGATTTGCGTGCCCGACAACCCGCGCGGGTATCCGCTACCGTCCCATTTCTCGTGGTGGCAATAGGGAATGTTTAACGACTCTCTCAAATACACGATGGGTTCCAGCAAGTCATAAGCCAGTTGAGGATGCTGGCCCATGATCCGTTGTTCCTCCTCGGTCAGCGGCTCCGGTTTGAGGAGAATGTCATCCGGAATCCCCATTTTGCCGATGTCGTGCAGGAGGGCGCCGCGCCGGATCAAAACCAGGCGGTCATCACTCAATCCGAGCCGGCGCGCCAGCCGCAGGGTCATATCCGTCACACGCCGGGTGTGACCCTCCGTCTCATGGTCGCGCAGGTCGAGGGCGCGTGACCAGCCTTCGATGGTCGCATCGTAGGCCATGGCGAGCTCGAAATTGGAGCGCTGCAGGCCCTGGAATAATGTTGAAATTTCGACCGCGATCGCCGTCTGCCCGCCGAGCGTCTCAAGAAAATCCAGCCATTCATGGTCGGGATTCAGGCGGGAACGATGGAAGACCTCCAGCACGCCCCGGACCTCTCCTTTCGCGATCAGTGGGACCCCATAATAGGAGATGAAACCTTCATCTGCCAGCAATGATGTGCGTGTGAAGTTCTCGTCGGGGTTTCTCAGATCAGGTATCCAGATCAGGCGTCGGGTCATCACCGCTTGGCCGGCGTGGTCTTCGCCGATCCGCAGGCTGGTTGTTTCGATGCTGTGGGTGCGGAAACCCTGACCGGAGGCATATTCCAGCTTTCCGGTGGCGGGCCGCATCAGCAGGACTGAGGCAGCGTCGACTTTCAACTGCTTGATGACCTCATTGATCAATATCTTGAGCGTAATCTGCAGGTCAAGAATGTTGTTGATGGCAAGGTCAATGGAACGCAGGGCGGCCAGCCGGTCCAATTGCTTGACCGTCTTTTCATGCAGATACATGCGGTGAATTGCATTGCCCCCGATCTCGGCGAGTGCGTTCAGGATCCGGATCTCCCCGGTGGTGAGTTCGCGCGGTAGTGTAACGTTGACAAACATCACACCGACGATGTTTTCCTCCGCATGGAGGGGGACGCAGGCTCCGCCGACGCCTTTCGGGATCCCAGCACGATTTTCTTCAGGGACCCGGGGGTCACTGTGGAATTCGCGGGCGATAATTGCTTGCCCAAGTTTTATGACCAGCCCCGGAATGCCTTCCCCCGCCAGCAGGGCGGAACCAATATATTCATCGCTCCAGCCGCGCTGGATTTTCAGTTCAATGAGGTCCGCGGCCGGGTCGTACAGCCAAATACTGCCGGCCTCCGCCTGAATGAGCTCGAAGGCCTGATCCAGGAGGCGCGAAAGCATTTCGTTGAGCGTTTTCGCGCTGCGGACGGCCGCGCTGACCGAGGCGATCGCTTCCAGCTCACGCTCGCGCTCCCTGCGTTCACGCCGCACCTCGGCCTCCTTCAATTCCCGCTCGATGGCCGGCATCAGCCGCGCAAAATTGCCCTTGATGATAAAGTCGTGGGCCCCGGCTTTCAGCGCGTTGACGGCACTCTCCTCGCCAATCGTGCCGGAGACGATGATAAACGGGACGTCATGTCCGCTTCTCTGGAGCAGTTCAAGTGCCTTTGGCGCGCTGAAGTGTGGCAGTGAGAAATCACAGACGACCAGGTCCCAGGCCTGGCGCGTCAGCGCCGACTGCATGGCCTCGGCCGTCTCCACACGTTCGGATTCGACCTTATAACCCCCGCGCTGGATCTCCCGCAAGACCAAATGAGCATCATCTGCCGAGTCTTCCACCAGTAAAATGCGTAAGAAAGTTCCCTGAGGATCTGTCAAGTCGGTGGGGCCTCATTCAACACGAGCCAGTACAAACCCAGCTGGCGGACGGCGCCAATAAACTGATCAAAGTCCACCGGTTTCTGGACATAGGAGTTCGCGCCCAGGCTGTAGCCATTCAGGCGGTCCTGCTCTTCCTTCGACGAGGTAAGTATCACAACGGGAAGCAGACGCGTGATCTCGTTGGCGCGCACGCGGCGCAGGACTTCCAGACCATCAAGCTTGGGAAGTTTTAGATCGAGTAATACCACTTGCGGCAGATCGTGTGGGTTACGATTGGCGTAGGCGCCTGTGCAGAAAAGAAACTCCAGGGCTTCGGCGCCATCGCGCACCACGACCAGTTCGTTCCCGATATTGTTTTTTTTGAGTGCTCTCAGTGTGAGAGCCTCATCGTCAGGGTTGTCTTCGACAAGCAGAATCATTTTATGCTCCATCCTTGTATTCCTTCCTCATAAAGTAAAGTAGAACGTGGCTCCCTTGCCCTCGGCACTCTCCGCCCATATCCGGCCGCCATGGATGGAAATGATCCTTTGGACAGTTGCCAGGCCGACGCCTGTGCCGGGAAAGTCGCTGACCGAATGCAGGCGCTGGAAAACGCCAAAGAGTTTATCTGCATATGCCATGTCAAACCCAACGCCGTTGTCACTTACGTAGAATGTCCGTTCCGTCACGTGGTTTTTCTGGCCAAATTCAATCACGGCCTGTTCCCGCCTGGAAGTGAACTTCCAGGCATTGCTCAACAGATTTTCCAGGACAATCTTCATAAGGTGCGGATCAGCTTCGACCATCAAATCCGGCGTGATCGAGAACGTGACCTGACGCTCCGGCTGGCTTTCCTGCAGGCCGTGCACTATTTCCTGGGCCATGCTGCTGACGTTGATAAATCGGGGCTGTAAAGCCGTCCGGGTCAGGCGCGACAGGTTGAGCAGGTCGTCGATCAGAACGGCCATGCGCTGGGCCGCGGCGCGCACACGTTCAAGGTAATCGCGGCCCTCCCGGGGAAGCTGTTCGCTGTAATCCTCCAACAAGACATGGCTGAAGCCATCGATGCTCCGCAGGGGTGCGCGCAGGTCGTGCGAGACCGAATAACTGAACGCCTCCAGCTCCTTATTGGCTGCTTCCAGCTGACCGGCCCGCTGCTTTAGTTCCTCATTCAATCTTTGGACATCATCTTCAATCTGCTTGCGCCGGGTTACGTCCCGGATGGCGGCGCTCGCCAGGAGCCCGGTGTCCA
>JBAVVF010000903.1:0-5752 GCA_049697155.1 Anaerolineales bacterium | reverse complement strand
ATGCATGTAAATCCGACAGGGGGGACAGCGATTTGCGAACCAAACTTAGCCGACAAAAAACATGCTATTTGGCTGAAAAAAACATTACAAATTTCCGGAAATATAGTGCAATTATTTTCTAGCTTCTCCGTCATGTAACCGAGTAAAATGTTATTGGCGTGCCTGGCCAAACTGTACCTTCTTTATTACGGGAAGAATGAGCGGCGGAAGGATCCTGTGTTGTGAAGGAGAAGGACAGCTAACTGAGCTTTTTTATGCCTGGAGGCATCGATTCCTCAGCAATATGAAAACCATGACCTGAATCCAGGGTTTCCAGCAGGCATATGCACTTAAAGAAGTTCTTTGATCCGGAGAAACATGGAAGCATCCCCAAGGAAGGATGATGTATCTATGAATTCCAAGTCATCGCCGCCGCAGACTGTGCCGGATGAGCTTTCCCCAAAACGCACTTTCTATTTAAGACTCTTGTTCATTATCATCATGAGCATCTTTTTTGCCGAAGTGGCGGCGATGGTGCTCATAAATGATTTGTATGAATCGCAGTCAGTTTACTATCCAATTCTCACTTTGATCGATGCCGGGATCATGACGGTCCTCATCTTTCCTGTACTCTATTTTCTCTCCTTCCGACCTCTGCTGCGACACATCCAAAATCTGCAGAAAGCCGAAAAAGCCATCCAGGCAGAGCGGAAGCGTGCCAACGATATTCTCGAAACACTTCCGGGATACCTGGTTCTCCTGACCCCGGATTATCATGTGCCTTTTGCCAATCGCTTCTTCCGGGAACGTTTCGGCGAGTCGAACGGACGGCGCTGCTATGAATATCTTTTTGAGCGCAGTGAGCCGTGCGAGGTCTGTGAGACCTACAAGGTTCTAAACACCATGAAGCCCGGCCGCTGGGAATGGATCGGGCCGGATGGCCGCAACTATGATGTTTACGACTATCCCTTCACAGATACAGACGGTTCCACCATGATTCTGGAGATGGGACTGGATGTCACAGAACAGAAACTCGCAGAGGCCCAAATCCGTGAAATGGCGTTGTTCCCTACTCTTAACCCGGATTGCGTGCTGCAGGTGGATGCCGCCGGACAGATCATGAAGATAAATCCGGCGGCGGCCGAAATGGGGTTCTCAGTTGGCGCGCACTTAACAGACTTGCTTCCAGCTTTGCAGGAATTGGACCTGCAAGCCTGTATTGCTGGCGGGGTCACCCAACAGAACCAGTGGGAATCAAACCTGAGTGAACGTGTTTTGCTCTGGACCGTGCGGGGTGCTCCTGAATTAGGTCTGGCTTTCCTGTACAGCAAAGATATCACCCTCAGCAGACAGGCCGAAGAGGCGGTGCGTCAACTCTCCCGCATCGTTGAGCAAACAGAAGACACGGTGGTTGTCACCAATCCGGGTGGCGTCATCGAATACGTCAATCCGGCTTTTGAACGCCTGACGGGATATACAAAGGAGGAAGCCCTGGGCAAAACGCCCAGGGTCATCAAGTCTGATGTCCATGACGAGGCGTTCTACCAGAACCTTTGGAAGACAATCCTCGAAGGAGAGGTCTTCCAAAGCGAGATGGCCAATCGCAAGAAAAATGGCAAGTTGTATTATGAAGTAAAGACGATCGCCCCTCTGCGGGATGCCCGGGGCAAGATCACGCACTTTGTCGCGACCGGCAAGGATATTACCGAGCACAAACTTGATGAGGAGAAGCTGCTCAAGGCGTACGACGATTTGGAATTACGCGTGCAGGAGCGTACCGAAGAATTGAAGATCGCAAATTCCGAACTGGAAGACGAGATCAATGTTCGCCGGCAGGTGGAGAATGCGCTGCGGCAAAGCGAACAGCGGCTCAGCCGGGCCCAGGAGATTGCTCATCTCGGAAGCTGGGAGCTTGATCTTGCCAGCAACCAATTGACCTGGTCGGATGAGGTCTACCGCATTTTTGGCCTTCAGCCGCAGGAATTTGCCGCCACCTACGAAACCTTCCTGGAAGCCGTCCATCCGGACGATCGGACCGCGGTCGATGCTGCCTATTCCAGCTCGATTCGGGAGGGCCGCGATAAATACGAAATTGAGCATCGAGTCGTCAGACAGTCAAACGGTGAGGTTCGATTTGTTCACGAAAAGTGCGAACATTTCCGGGACGAAACCGGCCGGATCATCCGTTCCGTCGGGATGGTACATGACATCACCGATCGCAAGCAGGCTGAGGAGGCCCTGCGGTTGAGCGAGGAAAAATACCGTCTGCTGGCACAGAACTCGAATGACTGGATCTATTGGATAAAGCCGGACCAGAGTTTTCAATACATTTCGCCCTCCTGCGAGCGCGTGACCGGTTTCAGTTCCCAGGAATTCATGAACAACCCTCATCTCTTCATTGATATCACTCACCCTGAAGATCAGGAACGAGTTGAACGCCACCTGGCAGAGGTGCAGGAGACAGACGAAACCCATAATCTGGAATACCGAATTATCACAAAGACAGGCATGATTCGCTGGGTCAGTCATTCCTGCGCGCCGGTCATTACGGACCAGGGCAGATACATGGGGCGGAATGGAACGAACCGCGATATCACCGAACGCAGGCAGGCGGAAGAGGCCCTGCGGCGCAGCGAAGCCCTGCTGCTTCAAACCGGCGAGACCGCCCGGGTGGGAGGCTGGGAACTTGATCTGCAGACGATGACACCCTATTGGTCACTGGAGACCTATCACATTCACGAAGTCGATCCCTCCATCAAGCCCGAGCTTGAGAATGCCATCAATTATTATGTTCCGGAAGCACGCCCTAAAATCAACGAAGCTGTGCGCCAGGCAATCGAGCAGGGTCAGGCGTATGATCTGGAATTGCCATTGATCACGGCAAAAGGCAGGCATATCTGGATCCGCACGATCGGGCAGCCGGAATTCCAGGACGGAAAGTGTGTGCGGCTCTTTGGCGCGTTCCAGGATATTACCGATCGCAAACAGGCAGAGGAGGCACTGCGCAGAGCGCACGATGAGCTGGAACTGCGCGTCCAGGAACGGACAAAAGAACTGGTGAAGGAGATCGCCGAGCGCAGGGACGTGGAAAGGCAGCTTCGCATCCGCACGACGGCGATGGAGGCGGCCGCCAACGGCATCATCATTACCGACCCGCGCGGCAGCATCCAGTGGACAAATCCCGCCCTTCTGCAAATCACCGGATATGAGGGGCGCGAGCTGGTCGGTCAGGGCATGCGCATCTTCAACTCGGACACACACGACGCGGGTTATTATCAGCGCATGTGGGCCACCATCCTTTCCGGGCAGGTCTGGCGGGGCGAGGTCACCAATCGCCGCAAGGACGGCAGCCTGTATATGGAAGAGCAGACAATCACGCCGGTCCGGGATGAGACCAATCAGATTCAGCACTTCATCGCCATCAAACAGGATATTACCGAGCGCAAACGGGCCGAGGCCGAACTGGCCGAACGCAATATCGAGCTGCAGGCTCTCAGCCTGGCCGAGCATGAACAGCGCCAGCTCTCCGAGTCCCTGGCTGAGGCGGCCCTGGTCCTCAACAAGAGCATGAATTTGGATGAGGTCCTGCCGTTGATCCTGGAACAGGTCAAGACCGTCATCCCCTATCAGCTTGCAATTGTGATGATGTTCGATGGCGAAACCTTCTATGATGCCTGCCATCAGGGGGATGAGCGCTGGTCGAAGAACCTGTCCCAGGTCAAGAATCGCTTCCCGCTCGACGACTTCCCCCTGCTGATCAGGATGCGCCAGTTGCACCAGCCGGTGCTGATCGCCGATACACAGAAGGAAACCGATTGGATGATCGTCCAGGGTCTGGAATGGGCTCGTTCCATTTTGTGTGTGCCTCTGCTGGCAGAGAACCAGGTGATCGGCTTCCTGAACCTGCTCGCTGAGCAGCCTGATTTCTTCACGCCTAAAATGCGGGATCGCCTGGTGGCGTTTGCCTCGCATGCAGCGGTGGCCATCCAGAATGCCTGGCTGTTCGAACAGGTCCGGGCCAGCAGCGAACGCCTGCAATCCCTTTCCCGCCGGCTGGTGGAGATCCAGGAAAACGAGCGGCTTTACATCGCGCGTGAGCTGCACGATGAGGCCGGCCAGATGTTGACCTCGCTGATGCTCGACCTGGTCGCGCTGGAAAGTCAGGCCGATCAGCCGGAGGCCGTCCTGAAGAAAGTCGCAGAAATGGAAAAGGCACTCAATGCCGTAAGTGAGAACCTGCATAGTGTCGCGATGGCTTTACGCCCGGCCAGCCTCGACCACCTGGGATTGATCCCGGCCCTTCGCCAGTATCTGGAGTCGATCGGGGAAAGGTACAGGCTGCGGGTCAGTTTTAGCTCCGGGAACTTCCAGGAGCGTCTGCCTGCCAACATGGAGACCGAACTGTATCGTATCGTCCAGGAGGCGTTGACCAACGTCGTACGTCATGCACAGGCCTCGCAGGTGGATGTGGTCCTGACCGTGCGGGATAAGAAATTGATCGTGATCGTCGAGGATGATGGAAGCGGATTTAACCCGGAGAATGTTCCGGATACCGGTCACCTGGGTTTGTTCGGTATGCGCGAGCGGGCGGAGATGATCGGTGGTCAGCTCGTGATCGAGAGCAAGTCCGGGAAAGGCACAACAGTAATGGTGGAGGTTAATTATGACAGTCCGATTATTGATCGCAGATGATCACGGTGTCCTGCGAGCCGGTTTGATCGCCCTGCTCAACGGTGAGCCGGGGATGGAGGTGGTCGGGGAGGCGGATGATGAGAACAGCGCCGTGTCCCTGGCCGTCGAAAAACGCCCGGATGTGGTGTTGATGGATCTCAGTATGCCAAACACCGGCGGGATCGAAGCCACCCGGCGCATCAAGCAGCTGGTGCCCGAGGCGCGGGTCCTGATCCTGACCGTCCATGAAGATAAAAGCCTGATGCAGGAGGCCATCCGCTCCGGAGCAATGGGCTATATTCTGAAAAGGGCGGTCAAATCTGAGCTGATCAATGCCATCCAGGCTGTCATACGCGGCGAACTCTATCTGCACCCCGCCATGGCCCGCCTGCTTTTCGCGGAACAGCAGCCGGCCTCGCCGCAGACCGTCAGGTTCATCCCGGAGGCACTGACCGCCCGGGAGATCGAAGTGCTGCGTCTGATTGCCCAGGGCTATACCAACAGTCAGGCTGCAGAAATGCTCTGCATCAGCGTGCGGACGGTGGAATACCATCGCAGCAATCTGACTGCCAAGCTGAACATGCACAGCCGCGTCGAATTGATCCGCTACGCGGAGGAAAATGGCCTGATCTAGTAAATCTGCTCGCTTTCCGCTGTACCGACAATCAACTCGTAGTTTCTACGAGTTGATTTCTTAATCCTGCGGAACTTCACTAACTCCGGCTTTTCCAGTTTGTGGATAGTTACGGATTACATCGGCTGAGTTTTTCTGTATAGTACAGAAGGTCACAGTTTTAGAAGTATGTTTTATTGAAACCCATTTTAGAGGTATCGGTCGGGACCAAGTGCGTCGCACCGGCCTCGCGAGACCAACTCGGAGGGAGTTTGCTTGAGATTATCCCGTTGAGCCTGGTGCGACGTACTCACAATGGTCACATCAAACGAATTAGTTTCATTGGAGGTGATGGGATGCTATCAAGAAGAGATTTTTTCAAGATCAGCGCGGCCGGCTTGGCCGCTCTTTATATTTCGACGCGCGACGGGTCTCTTCGGCGGGTTTTGGCCAAGATCCCCGGCGGCACGCTGGATCCGCTGTCGGTGC
>JBAVVF010000902.1:0-12946 GCA_049697155.1 Anaerolineales bacterium | reverse complement strand
GGCCTTCTTCGGCGCGACCTCCGCGCACGAGGATGATCCGGAACGGGCTGTGCTGGCGGCTCTGTCGATGCAGCGCGCCCTGGATCTCTACATGCGTGAGAAAGCCCGGGACAAGAAAGTCGCCTTGAAGATGCGAGTGGGCGTCCACACCGGGGAAGTGATCGTTGCACATAGTGGTGACCGCCAGCAGGCGGAGGAAACGGCCATGGGAATGGCCGTAGCCATTGCCTCCCGCCTGCAGACCTCGGCCGAACCGGGCACCGTCCTGGTCAGCGAGCGGACGTATCTCCTGATCGATACGCAATTCGAGTGGCAGCCGCTGGGGAAGATCTCCGTCAAGGGCGTCAGCCAGCCGATTCCCGTCTATCAGCCGCTGGCTCACATTGCCAACTCGGAACACCTGCCGCATGGACAGACCTTCCCTCATTCCATCCCGCGCATCGGGCGTGAGAGCGAGTTTAA
The DNA here is from genome assembly GCA_049697155.1 of Anaerolineales bacterium. Lineage (GTDB taxonomy): Bacteria > Chloroflexota > Anaerolineae > Anaerolineales > Villigracilaceae > Defluviilinea. The sequence continues at coordinate 12,484 of JBAVVF010000902.1, read as the reverse complement.
CGCGCTGAAATCCAGTATCAAGGGGCTCTGGGAGGGACGCGGCGGTGTGGCCGCAGTGACGGGCGAGGAAGGGACCGGTAAATCCTTCCTGGTCAATGAAGTCCGGCAGTACTTTGCCCACCGCAAGGCATTACTGGACGAAGCCCAGCCGCAGGCCTCACCCAGGGAGACCGTCCTGACGTGGGTGCGCGGGCGCTGTCGCTCGTACAGCCAGGCCTGGCCCTATTCCATGTGGCTGGATCTATTCCATAACTGGCTGGGCATGGGACTCGATGATTCCAAAGAGGAAAACCGCGTCCTGCTGCGGCGCCGCGCCGAGGAGCTGTGGGGAAAAGATGCCGATGAGCATTATCCATATCTGGCCACATTTCTTGGTCTGCCTCTGGAGGAAGCCTACACCGAAAAGATCAAACATCTGGATGGTGAAGGCCTGCGCCAGCGACTCTTCCTGGCGGTGCGCAGCTGGATCGAGGCCTCCAGCCGGAGCGGCCCCATGGTGCTGGATCTGGCGGATCTGCAGTGGGCGGACGAATCGTCCCTGGCTCTTTTGAAGTATTGCCTGCCGATCTCCGATAGTGAAACGCTGCTCTGGCTGCTGACATTCCGGATGGAGCGCGAGTCGCCGGCCTGGGCATTCCAGCATTATCTGGATGCTGAGTATCCTCACCGGCTGACGAATGTGGTCCTGCCTCCCTTGACGGAAGCTGAAAGCCAGGAATTGATCGAACGTCTGATCGGTGCGCAGACTCTGCCTCAGGAAACCAGCCATCTGATCATTCACAACGCCGGCGGTAATCCCTACTACATCGTGGAACTGATCCGATCCCTGATCGCCCAGGGCGTTCTGACTCGTGAGGAGGACAATGCTCCCTGGCGCGTCGCGCGCACAGTGACATCGCTGGACCTGCCCGACAGCCTCCAGCGTCTCCTGGCGGCGCGCATCGACCGCCTCTCCCCGCAGGAACGGCTCGTGCTCCAGATCGCATCCGTGGTTGGACCGGTGTTCTGGCTCAACATGATCCAGGCTCTGCTGGGTGAAAACAGCGCCGTCAAGTCCCATCTCGCCGCGCTGCAGCGCACCCAGTTCATCCAGGAAAGCGGGCGGGTGGCCGAGCTGGGGATGCAATATACCTTCCGGTCGCCGCTCATCCGCGAAGCTGCTTATGACAGCATGCTCGGCACGCAAAAGGCCTTTTATCACCTCCAGGCCGCCGAATATCTTGAGAATGTCGTCAACCAGGATGTCCTGAGCAACGCGGATGCCATACTGGCCTATCATTACCGGGGCGCGGGCAATCCCAACAAGGAACTCTTCCATGCGCTGCTGGCTGCCGAAAATGCTCATGGATTGCATGCCAGTACCGAGGCTCTCCAGTATTACAACCGCGCCATGGAACTGCTGGACAGGCTACAGGAGACCAGCAGATCAAAGGAACAGAACCGGGCCATTCAAACCCAGCGCTTCGAAGTTCTCAATGGCCGCCGCTATGTACATTTTCAACTGGGACAGATCAGGAACTCGCAGGCCGACACGCACGCGCTTCTGCCGCTGGCGCGCGAGATGAGCGATGATCCGACCTGGCTGATCGATGCCTTGATCGCACAGGCCGACATCTTCTCTGAAAACCGCCAGGATCTAATCCCCGGCATGCAGATGGCCGAGGAGGCTCTTGCCCTGGCCCAAAAATTGGGCGACAAACATCGCGAGATGCAGAGTCTTGCCCGCATCTCAGGTGCCCGGCTGGCCTTGGGCGACCCAGGCTGGCGCGAGATGGGCGAACGTGCTCTCCTGCTCGCCCGCGAATTGGGCGATCTCCGAACGGAGGTCAATCTGCTGCTGGGTGTTGGGGGGAAGGACGGCATCAATACTCTGCCGCGCGGCCGCGAGTTCCTGCAGGAGGCTTTGGCCCGTTCCGAGAAGATAAATGATAAAGCCACCAAACTGACCCTGCTGCAGGCGATCGGCCAGCAGTTCGAGGCGGACGGCGACTACCACCGGCAGCTGACCGAATATGAACAGGAAAGGGTCCGCCTCAGCCGGGAGATCGGCAATCGCATTGCCGAGGGCAACGCCCTGATGTTCTGCGGGCAGATCCAGGCTCTCTACCTGGGCGATTACGAGACCGGGCTGGAACTGGAATTTCAGGCGCTCCATTTCTGGGAAAACATTACGGGCAGATTTTTCCCCCTGCTGCGCATTGCACAGATCCAGACTGCCCTGGGGCGTCACACGGAAGCGATGGCAACGCTCGAGATGGCGCGCCCGCTGGAGGAAAAGGTCGTCTGGGATATCGGACGGGCGGGCTTCGGTCTCGTCACGGCGGTGCTTTATAACATGCTGGGCGACAAACACCGTCTGAAACTCGTTTTGGAGATCACCTCGCGGATCCAGAAAATGGCAGCGGACAACCTTGTTTCCCAGCAATATCACATGGCAGCGGCCTGTGAGGCCTAGGTCGCACATTTGAAGCTGGCTCATTATTTCAGCGAGCGCAAAAAAACAGGCGAACGTCAAAATCATCTGAGACAGGCCCTGGAGGCAACCCAATCTGCACTCGACATCTACCAGAAGTCAGGGGGCGTGCAAATCGTGGAGTGCATCAGCGAGGAGATTTTATATCGTCACAGCTGGGCACTGAAGGCCAACGACCGTGCGGCGGAGGCGGCCGAGTTTCTCGGGCGGGCCCACGCCGAGATGATGCGCAAGCATGATCTGATCCCGCCTGAGAGCCCGTTTCGGAAGACCTATCTCAAGAACATCCAGCTGCATCGCGACATTCAGGTCGCCTATGCCGCTCAAAATACGCGCGCAGTGCCCCCGCTGGCAGTTCCCTTTTCAGAGCAGGAACGCGCCAGGTAAGTTATTCTTAACTCATCTCCGTAATGCCTTCGTCGCCGCCCTTTGTCCGTGATCGTCTCACCTGGCTGGCATACATCATGCTGGCCTACCTGGGATTTTCACAATCGATCCTGGGCCCATTAATGCCTTCCCTGCGAAGTGAGCTGGGTTTGAACTATACGCTGGGCGGATTGCTTCCGGCCACACTCGCCAGCGGGTTGATCCTTTCCGGACTGGTCGGTGACCGGCTCGCCCGCCACACGGGGCGAGGCGGTATCTTCTGGGGCGGCGCAGTCGGACTGGCAGCAAGTGTGGGCCTTCTTACGTTGAGTCATCGCTTCGAGCTGGCTTTGATCGCCGTCCTGGGCATGGGATTCGGCAGCTCGCTCACGCAGGTCATGCTCCAGGCCATCCTGGCGGACCAGCATGGCGAGCGGCGGGCAATTGCCTTCACCGAATCGAACGTAGCCGCCAGCCTCAGCACCACCCTGACGCCGCTTGTCATCGGCAGCCTGCAGGCAGGAGCCGTCGGATGGCGGGCCATTTCCGTTCCCGTGATGCTCTTCCTCACACTGCTGGCGCTGACCTTTTACCGTCAGTCCATCCCGGATGCGATGGCTGTGCCGGATCAAACGGTGGAGCAAGAGGGTCGCCTGCCGGCTGCATTCTGGCTCTACTGGATCGTGCTCTTTTTTATTGTAGCAGTGGAGATGTCCATGGCTGTCTGGGCGACTGATTTTCTGCATACTGTTGCGGGATTGAGCCGGACAGATGCAGTCCTTGGCTACAGTGCTTTCCCGGCCGCCATGCTGACCGGACGCATCGCCGGCAGCCGCCTGACACGCCGCTTTTCCAGCCTGAACCTGCTTTACGCGGCACTGGCAGTGACGCTGGTGGGCTTCCCCCTCTTCTGGCTGGCTCGGCTGCCCGTGCTGAACGTCCTGGGCCTGTTCATCACCGGACTGGGCATCGCCAACCTGTACCCATTGACCATGTCGATCGCGATCGGACTGGCCGCCGGCCAATCCAACCAGGCCAGCGCGCGCGTGTCGCTGGGGGTTGGCACGGCCCTGCTGGCCGCTCCCCTCCTGCTGGGCTGGCTGGCTGACCGCCTGAGTCTGCAGCAGGCCTATGGCATGGTTATCGTCCTTCTGGTCTCCGTCTGTGCCATTGTCCTGAATAACCGCAGGCTGTCAGCACGCAGGGTACCATCCGGGTTGTAAGGTAAAATCGCATGATGCAAAGATTGAGAAGAGTAGATGCATCGCTGGGGTCGATTCTCGACGACGGCGCCCGGATCATGTTCTTTATCTTTTCGGGCGTGGCTCTGATCGTCTGTCTGGCCTATCAGCTGATCTCGATCCCCTATCGTTATTCCCTGGACTATGGCGAGGCGCCGCTGGTGGATCAGGCCATGCGCCTGGCTTCCGGACAAAACATCTATCGGACAGATCTTGCCGCGCCGCCCTATACCATCTCCAATTACCCGCCGTTGTACGTCGCCGTGGTATCCGTCGGCGTGAAGTTGTTCGGTCCGGCCGGCGCTTTCACGGCCGGACGGATCATCTCGGCGCTGTCTGCCTGGGCGGCGAGCATCTTCCTCCTGCTAATCGTTTACGCGGCGACCCGCGACCGTCTCGCCGCGCTCGTTGCAGGACTGATCTTCCTCGCATTTCCATTTGTGGTGTACTGGTCTCCCTTCCTGCGGATCGACATGCTTGCCCTGGCTCTCAGCCTGGCTGGGCTCTGTCTGCTGGTCTGGAAGCCTGTCAACCCGCGGCGGCTGATAGGTGTCGCCATTCTGCTGGTTGCCGCGATCTACACACGTCAATCCTACGGACTGGCGGCCCCATTCGCGGCGTTCGTCTGGCTGCTGGCGCGCGACTGGCGCCAGGCGCTCAGGCTTGCGCTGCTGGTCGGCGGGACCGGATCGATCCTCTTTTTGATCCTGAACAGCCTGACCGACGGCGGCTTCTTCTTCAATATCGTAACCGCCAATGTGAACGAATTCAGGATCGACCTGCTCAAATACCACTGGGATCGCCTGCGCGAGACCGCGCTGATCGTACTCGTCGTCGGCGCGGCTTCGCTCTTCCTCCTCCCGCGCTGGAACCCATTATGGCTGCTGACTGCTCCTTATCTGGTCGGGGCCGCGCTATCGGCCGTCACGATCGGCAAGATTGGCTCGAATGTAAATTATCTTTTGGAGCTATGTGCCGCGCTCAGCCTGGCAGCCGGTGCGGTGATTGCCTGGAGCCGTGCACACCTGCCGTCTTACAGTGCCCGGGCGGCAATCCTGGTTCTGCTGGCAGTCGCGGTCGGGAAGATGATCCACGCGACCCTGGCGGATTACACCGAGAGCCTGCAGGAGCGCCGCGCACAGGCCGCCGAACTGGGTCAGCTGGAGGTCCTGGTCGCCAAAACACCCGGCCCGATTCTAGCGGATGAGTTCATGGGCATGCTTACTCTGCAGGGACGGCCGCTCGTTATCCAGCCGTTCGAGGTGACGCAGCTGGCCCGGGCCGGAAAGTGGGATCAGACCCCTTTGCTCGAAAGTATTCGCAAGCAGGAATTTGCCGCAATCATCCTTTACGACCGGCCGTGGTCGCAGGAACGCTGGACGCCCGAAATGCTGGAGGCGATTAACCAATCCTACCGGCTGTCGCAGGTGGTAGCAGACAACCGGGTTTATATGACCGCTCAGCCGAAGGACTCCAGCAATCTGACCGCCTGTCCGCAGGCTGCCTGGCGCCTGCCGAGTGACGGCAGGCGCGGCGTGCAGTGGAACGAGGGCGGACTCGATTTCTTCGGCCAGGGAAACGAGGGCCGCATCCCCGTCTACGCGGTGGCTGACGGACTTCTGACTCGCCGCGACGACTGGATCGATGGTGTGGCCATTTTGCACGATGATCCACTACAGGCCGGCAAGAAGGTTTGGTCCTTGTACGGCGACATGGCTGCCGCCAATGGCACGGACTCTTATGTGGTGGAAGATTTCCCGTTAGGGTCTACGGGCATCCCGGTGAAAGCCGGTCAATTGCTCGGATATCAGGGCTCGTGGAGCGGCACGCCCTCCTGGCCGGAATGGACGCATGTCTACTTCATCTTGATCCGCGCCCCAGAGGGGGGCGGGCAGCCCCAAAACGTGGGCCCGGACGATATACTTGACCCTACGCCCTATCTGAATCTGGGACTCGAACCTGAAAGCGAAAACAAAAACTCTCAATCACTCAAGTGTGAACAACCATGATCAAAGTTGAACATCTGACAAAAGATTACAGGCGTGTGAAGCGCCGCGAAGGTTTCCTCGGAGGCCTGCGGACCCTTTTCAGCACCGAGTACCAGGTCACGCGGGCGGTGGATGATATCTCCTTCCACATCAACAAGGGCGAGCTGGTCGGCTACATTGGGCCGAACGGCGCGGGCAAGTCCACCTCCATCAAGATGCTGTGCGGCATCCTTGTCCCCACCCATGGCCAGATCGAGGTCAACGGACTCGTCCCGCACAAGAACCGGATGGAGAACGCGCGGCAGATCGGGGCGGTGTTCGGTCAGAAGACCCAGCTGTGGTGGGACGTCCCGGTCATCGAAAGCCTGCGCCTGTTCCGGGATATCTACAAAGTGCCCGAGCCGCAGTTCAAGCGCAACCTGGAGCTTTTCAACGAACTGCTCGACCTGCACGAGTTTCAGAGTACACCGGTGCGGCAGTTAAGCCTCGGCCAGCGACTGCGGGCCGACATGGCCGCGGCCCTGCTCCACAACCCGCGCCTGCTTTTCCTTGACGAACCCATGATCGGCGTGGATGTGGTTGCCAAGGACCGTCTGCGGACATTCATCCAGAAGATCAACCGTGAGGATAAGGTAACGATCCTGTTCACTACCCATGACATGGTGGATATCGAGAAAATCTGCTCACGCATCATGATCATCGACCAGGGGCACATTGTTTACGACGGCAGCCTCGCTCAAATGCGCGACAAATACGGCACCCAGCGCACGCTGGTTGTGGAGTTTGAAGAAGCCATTCCAGACTTTGCCGCTCCGCAGGCCACGCTTGTCAAGAGTGAAGGACGCAAAAAGTGGTTTGCATTCAACCGCTTCGAAACCACGCCCTCGACCCTGATCACCCACATCAGCGCCCAGTTCCCGATCCTCGACCTGGCTGTGGAAGAACCGGAGATCGAGTCCATCGTGCGGACGATCTATCAACGCAAGCCAGAGATCACCGGGGCAGAAGCCGCATGAAAATCCTCTGGTCATTCACCCGCCAGGCTTTCCAATTTGTGGCGGCATATCGCTTTAACTTCTTCATGGAGATCTTCCTGACCCTCCTGCGCATGTACGGCATCTACTGGGTCTGGACGATCCTCTACAGCCAGCGGCCCGGAGCGTTCGGTGTGAGCCAGCAGCAGATGATCACCTATGGGGTGCTGGGGATGGCCCTCGAGATATTCATGTGGTCCCGGCCGCAGCATTACATGGCCCGCCAGGTCAAGTCGGGCGCGATCGACACCGACCTGATGAAACCGCTGGACTTTCACTTCCATATGCTGGCCCGCAGTCTCGGCGAGACGCTGGTTACCCTGCTCGTCCTGGCCATACCGGCGGTGGCGATCGCGTACTTTATTCTCGGCGTGCAGCTGCCGCCGAACCTGTGGACCGGGGTCCTGTTTGTGATCAGCCTTATGCTGGGGTTTCTGGTCCTTTTTCATCTCAACTTTCTGATCGGCTCGCTGGCGGTTGTCACCCTAGATATCCGTCACATCAACTGGGCCTACTACAGCATGGTCCGGTTTTTCGGCGGGCAGATGATCCCGCTCTGGTTGTTCCCGTCGTTCCTGGCCGGGGTCGCGGGATTGCTGCCATTCCAATGCACATATTTCATCCCCATGTCGATCTATATCGGAAACCTGGCCGGGGCAGAAGCAGTGCAGGCCATGGGTTTTCAGCTAACCTGGGTGGTGGTGCTGGTGGTACTTAGCCGCCTGCTTTGGAATTGGGCGCACCGTCATCTGGTGGTGCAGGGAGGCTGAAGATGGAAGCGCTGCGTCTCTACGTCAGATTGATCCGCATCTCGATGCAGGCCCGCCTGCAATACCGGGCCGACTTTATCATGGGCATCCTGAACGTGATCGCCTTGAATGCGGTGAACCTGGGCATCATCGGCATTCTCGTCTACCGTTTCGTGAACCTGAACGGCTGGGGAATCTGGGAGCTCTTCTTCCTGTATTGTCTGTGGCTGCTCGGGCACAGCCTGTACAGCCTGTTCTTCTGGCATTTCTGGGAGCTGGAGGAGTATCTGGTACAGGGAACCTTCGACCAGTTCCTCCTGCGTCCCGCCAGCATCTTCATACAATTCCTGGGACGCGAGGTGCAGTACATTGGCTTCGCCGACGTATTTGTAGCCGTAACCGGACTGAGCCTGGCCTACGTGAATCTCAACCTGCATTGGAGCGCGGTCGACTGGCTGTTCTTCCTCGTCGTCGTCCTCTCGGGCACGGTGATCGAGACCACCCTGACCCTGATGATGGCCTGCATCTCCTTCTGGACCGGACGGTCGAGTATGGCGATCGACCTGGTCATGGAATTCAACATGCTGGTCCAGCATTATCCCATCGACATCTTCGGCGCCTGGTTCCGCGTGGTCGTTACCGGTCTGATCCCCGTGGCATTTATGAACTATTATCCAGCTTTGATATTGCTGGATAAGTTTAGCAACAATTCTGCCTGGTGGCTGGGCTATCTATCACCCGTGGTGGCCATCCTGCTGGCGGGGATAACGGCAGGAGTCTGGCATCTGGCCCTGCGGCGCTATTCAAGCTCGGGCGGGTAAAGATGAGACCTGTGTATCGTCCCGTTTTTTCGTTTCTGATGATGGTATTGCTCGCGGCCTGCGCTTCCACGCCCGCGGCCCCGACGGCCCGGCCGGTCACCGACACGGCTCAACCCTCTCCCACGTCGACAGCCACTCCCCAACCGACAGAGACCCCGCAGCCCACGGTAACATTTACTCCTCTGCCCACCCTGCCTGCGACTCCTGTGGGGCCAATTACAGGACTCCCACAGGGCACCGATGGCTATCCCTGGTGGAACGATACGGTCTTCTATGAGATCTTCGTGCGCAGTTTTTATGATTCGGATGGTGACGGGATCGGCGACTTCAACGGCATCACCGCCAGGCTCGATTATCTCAATGACGGCGATCCGGCCACGACGACCGACCTGGGCGTGACCGGGCTCTGGCTGATGCCCATCCATCCTTCGCCCTCCTATCACGGCTACGATGTGACGGATTACTATGCCGTCAACCCGGAATACGGAACGATGGAGGATTTCAAACACCTGCTCGACGAAGCCCACCAGCGCGGCATACGGATCACGATCGATTGGGTGCTCAACCACACCTCCTCCCGGCATCCCTGGTTCGAGCAGGCCCAGGATCCCCACTCGCCCTATCGAGACTGGTATCGCTGGACGAAAGAGGCCCAGCCGGGGGGCGGCTGGCGCTATGGCGGCGGAGGCGAATACTATTACGCCCTGTTCTGGGAGGGCATGCCCGACCTGAACTATGCCAACCCTGCGGTCGTCGCGGAAATGAAGAAAGTCGCACGCTTTTGGCTTCGGGAGGTCGGCGTCGACGGCTTCCGCCTGGACGCTGCCAAGCACATCTTCGAAGATGGAAGCGTTGTTGAAAACACGCCGGAGACTCACGCCTGGTATCGGGACCTTCGCAAATACTACAAAAGTATCGCACCGCAGGCCATGATGGTCGGCGAAGTATGGAACGACAGCGCCACGGTCAGCAAATATTTGCAGGGAGACGAACTCGACCTGGCCTTCAACTTCGACCTGGCGAAGAATATCGTGTTCACTGCCGGAACCGCCCGCGCCGACGACATTAGCGATGTGCTCGTGCATGATCTGTCTTTGTTCAAGCCCGGGCAGTTCGCCACGTTCCTGACCAATCACGATCAGGACCGGGTCATGTCCACACTGAACGATGACATCGAGGCAGCCAAAAGTGCTGCGACACTTCTGCTCACTTCTCCCGGTGTGCCCTTCCTCTATTACGGGGAAGAGATCGGTATGCTTGGCAGGAAACCGGATGAAGATATCCGCCGTCCATTGCAGTGGTCGGAGCAGTCCAATGCAGGCTTCACCACGGGGACACCCTGGCGTATGCCGGCTTCTGATTTCATGTCGAAAAACATTGAATCGCAAAGTGCAGACCCGAACTCTTTGCTTTCGCTCTATCGCACACTCATTCAGCTTCGAAACAATCATGCCGCGCTGCGCGTGGGCGATACCTACTTTGTGGAGACCGGTCACCCTGCCGTCTATGCCAGCCTGCGCGTCAGCCGGGATGAAGTGATCTTGACCTTCATTAATCTCGACTCCAAGCCCGTCAGTGACTACGACTTGAACCTGGAGCAAAGTCCGCTTTTGGGCGGGTACGTGCTCGCGCCGCTGCTGGGAAATGGTCATTTCACCCCGCCAACGATCATCGAACAGGGTGGTTTCGAAAACTACCGGCCCCTGCCGGAACTCCCGCCTTACGGGCGATTCGTTTTACAACTGCAACCAAAGTGAGATTCAAAAAGGTTAACAACGATGTCTGATCTCTGGCTTGTTTCTGAACATTCATTCGATCCCCAAAAGCAGCATCACAGGGAAACCATCTTTACCATCGGCAACGGTTATCTCTGCACGCGCGGCGCCTTCGAGGAAGGTTATCCGGACGACCACCGGGCGACGTTCATCCACGGCGTGTTCGACGAGGCGCCGATCGTCTTCACCGAGCTTGCCAACGCGCCGGACTGGCTGCCCATAAATGTTTACCTTAATGGTCAACGTTTCTCGCTGGACAGCGGCAGCGTGGAATCCTTCCGGCAAACGCTGGACCTGCGCACGGGGCTGCTGACCCGCGCGGTGCGCTGGCGATCTCCCTCCGGGTTGGCCGCCGCGCTGACCTTCGAGCGCTTCGCCTCCCTGGCGGACGAGCACCTGCTCTACCTGCGCTGCCGCGTGACCCCTGAGTTCGCCGGCACGGTCGAGTTCAGGCTCGGCTTGAACGGCAGCATGCACAACGAGGGACTGGTCCACTGCGACTGGGCTGGGCAGGGTCAGCGGGACGGTGTGCTCTACCTGCACAATCGCACGCGCAGCTCCGGGATCGAGATCGCGACGGCCATGCAGGTGACAGACTTGCTTGGGCGTGAACTCCTTCGCCAGGAATGGGACGTGCAAAACGCGCCGACCCTGATGGTCCGGGTGGAGGCGATTCCCGGCCAGACAGTGGGCGTGGACAAACGTGTAGCCGTGTTCACCTCGCGGGATGTCGAGACCTCACAGGTTGTCGGTACCTCACAGGTTTCGTGGGAGTCCGCGCGGGAGGCCAACGAGCAGGCCTGGGCGGAGGAATGGAAGCGCAGCGACGTCATCATCGAGGGGGACGACGAGGCCCAGCTCGCCATCCGCTTCAACATCTTCCAGATGCTGATCGCCGCGCCCCGTCACGATGAGCGCGTCAACATCGGCGCCAAGACCCTCTCCGGCTTTGGCTATCGCGGGCACGCCTTCTGGGACACCGAGATCTTCATGCTGCCGCTGTTCACCTACACCGCCCCGCACATCGCCAAAAACCTGCTGAACTATCGCTACCGCAACTTGCCCGGCGCGCGCCGCAAGGCACAAGCCAACGACTTCGAGGGCGCGCAGTTCCCCTGGGAGAGCGCCGACACCGGCGATGAAGTCACGCCGACCTGGGTGCCGCATTTCGCCGACCGTACCAAACTTGTCCGCATCTGGACGGGCGACATCGAGATCCACATCTCCGCCGACATTGCCCACGCGGCCTACCAGTACTGGCAGGCCACCGGCGACGATGACTGGTTCATCGAAAAAGGCATGGAGCTGATTTTGGATACTGCCAGGTTCTGGGCTTCCCGCGCTGAGTGGAATGCGGAAGCAAAACGTTACGAATACAACGACGTGATCGGCCCGGATGAATATCACGAGCACGTGGATAACAATGCATATACCAACCGCATGGCGCAGTGGAATTTGCAGACGGCACTGAAGATGCTGGAGTGGCTGAAGCAGCGCGCGCCGGAGAAGGCTCAGGAGCTGATCGAACGATTGGATCTCAATGAAGAGCGGCTGAACAAGTGGCGCGAGGTCATTGCGAAGATCCATCTGCACATCGAGCCGAGCGGGCTGATCGAACAGTTCGAGGGATACTACCAGCGCAAAGCTGTGGATCTCGCCGCGCTGGAGCCGCGGGCCCGCTCCGCCCAGGAGGTGTTCGGCATCGAGGGCTGCAACGAGACGCAGATCCTCAAACAGCCGGACGTGCTAATGCTCCAGTACATCCTGCGCGATCACTACTCGGACGAGTCCGTGCGCGTGAACTATGATTATTATGAGCCGCGCACCGACCACACTTATGGCTCGTCGCTGGGCCCCTCGATCATGACGATCATGGCCTGCGACGTGGGCAAGCCCGACGATGCCTACGAGCACTTCATCCGGGCCGTACGCGCCGACCTGCGGGACGTGCGCGGCAATGCCGGCGACGGCATCCACGCGGCCTCGGCCGGCGGCACCTGGCAGGCGGTCGTCTTCGGCTTCGGCGGACTGCGTATC
>JBAVVF010000901.1:0-2605 GCA_049697155.1 Anaerolineales bacterium | reverse complement strand
AGGACACCTGGAGAGTGCGATGACGGGTGCTTGGCCGGCGCTTCTGGAAGCTAGAAAGGAGGGCACGGCCGGTAAAATCGGCATGGGGGTTAACAATGGCGAATCGTATCTCGACTTCCTGGAAGCGGGATTGAAACCGGAAGTCCTTCTGCTGGCTGGGAGGTATACGCTTATTGAACAGGGAGTTATGGATTCGGTGTTTCCGGCCGCACTTGTGAGCGGAACAGAAATATGGCTGGGGGGCGTGTTCAATTCAGGTATTCTGGCAACTGGTAATAAGCCGACCGCCACTTACAATTACGTGACAGCGCCCGCGAATGTTCGTGAAAAAGCCGAGCGTTTGAACCTGATTTGCCGGTACCACGGGGTTTCTCTCGGCGCGGCCGCCTTGCAGTTTGCCGCGGCGAATCCGGCGGCGCACACGTGTCTGCTGGGACCTGAAACAGTTCAGGAACTGCAAGAATGTCTTGAATGGTTGCATCAGCCCATTCGAGGTGATTTCTGGCAGGAGCTTAAAAGGCAGTGGGAGATTGAGGGAACTGCGCCGGTTCCGGTATGGGATGCCCACAAGGCGTTTGTCATGCCACACGCGGCCGGCAAGGCGGAACCGGCATAGGCGTTGCATTCGTGGCTTGGTGCAATCGAGCAGGCATTTCCATGACAGGTGGCCTGGTTATGGGTGATGGGCGGCTAAACGAATTGAGGGGAGATCGGGCTCGGCGGGACGGCCGCACTTCTGGTGTCGGCCCGCGAGGCCGCGGACGAGGATGCTCCGACCTGCAACGTGAGGCATCTGGAGGTGTGGCGCCGCGTCGAGTCGCAGACGTGGATGCAGCGGCCGCTCATCGCGGCAGTCCTGGTGTGGGATGGGTGGCTGTCGCTTATGCCGGAATCGCGCTCGGCCTGGCGCGCGACGCTGCTGGCAGGGCTGACGCTGAAGTCCCGTGGCCTGACGCCGAACCTTGTGCTGCCGCTCGACATCGGGTGGCGTGTGTCGAAGTACCGGAGGCGTGCCGGCCAGAATCTCGCAACGCGGATCGGAGGGTTCCTCGGCTGGGCGGAAGCGGCCGCGATCGAGGGCCAGAAAGAATTCGACAGTCTCGCCCTGGCGGAGGGACTCTTGCGCACAGGCATGCGCGGCCGGCGTTCGAACTCCCGGATGCCGGCGCTGGTCGCGCTGCTGTTGGAGCCGCCGTTCGTTTCGGCGGCGCTGGCGGCAAAGGCGCTGGGGATCTCGCGGCAGGCGGCGCACACCATGCTGAAGGGTGTCGGCAGCCCGGTTCACAAGCTGACGGACCGCGAACGGTGCAACGCCTGGAGCGTGTTGGGCTAGGAAGTTCGAAGAGGGGTGATGCGCGCGCCACGCGGAGAGGAAACGATGGCGGGGGTCGTGCCGTAGCGCGCGGGATTGGGGTCGAGCTCTGTTCCGAAGGCGCTGAAGACGCGGCCGTCTTTCAAGCGGAAATACACGCCGTGGCCATGCTTCTGGAAAGAGGTGTGAATGGCCGCAACGTCGGTGGCCTTGAAGGGAAAAGTCACGGCGACACCTTCCTCATGCGCGCAAGCGCGCGCCTCGCGCATGAGATGAAGGACGTGGAGAAGGGAAAGCGGCATGGGTGACCGTCGGCGCGCCTCAAGCACCGTGTCCAACTCACGAGTGACGGGCATAGGCGCTATCTCGAAGCCGTGGAACACGCCTTCGGCACCGATATCGACTATGCCATGCTGGCGAAGGTTTACGGCTCGTCTGCGGAGGCGGCACACTTGGGAAGCGATAAGCGCTATAGTCCGGGCGATTATGTGCGTTCCTACAAGGAGGTAATAAGAGGCAAGCCCACCCGCGAAGACGTCAGTGCGTAGGTCATGCCGATTACCGTTATGGATTATGACACACCAAACAGCAAACACGCGCTCTTAAATTGACAATTATGCCAGTCAGTTTTGGCTCATACGGTGAATAGCTAGCGTATTAACCATAAAATGACACTAATTACTTTCTGGTTTTGCCGCTATGATGACAATTGAGCCATTGATGGCCTATCCCCCTTTTTTTCTTTATGTTGGAGATTGAATATGCAACTTATTAAACTGCCGAGTGGCGCCGAAGTGTATAAGGTAGTGAGGCCAACCCCAGCCAAAGCCCCAGAAGATGATAGCAAACGCGATGAATCCTACAAAGTCGTTTTGCGTGATGGGGTGACAAAGGTAAATGTGGCCACTGCCGTTTTCGGCATGCTCTACCTTGTGGAGGCATGGAGAACAGGTGGCCCGAGAAAACAGGCAGCGGTTACCAGGCTATATAACGCGGCTCTTCAGGGTACTGCCCTCTCCCCCAAGCTGTTGGGCGCGGTATACCCGGAACTAAAGGATTCTTATGACCTGCGCCGGGTTATACTACATGCCTATAATCCGGCTGCACACACTCTACAAAATCCACTGAGCGTTGAAGGCAACAGGACAGAGTATCGGGCGCGGCAAGTTAGAGAGATCAACGCTATGCTCGAGAGGCTGCAGGGTAGTGTCACTTCCGAAGCGCGGACGGATTGGCGCAGTGCTCTTCCCAATTTCGTCAGCAGAGTAGCAAACACTCGTCCCGGTACGGTTG
>JBAVVF010000900.1:0-4654 GCA_049697155.1 Anaerolineales bacterium | reverse complement strand
TCACGGAAACCACGGAAAGGAGCCTTTTTATTACGGTTTTTTCCGTGAAACTCAGTGACATCGTACCCGCAGGGTAAATCCGTGGTGTCCGTGTCCCAAAGAGTCTTTAAGAAACAGTCTCTAAGGGAACAACTTCATAAAAACCAATCCGTAAAAATCCGTGGCTGAATAAATCTGGATAAATCACGCACCCTTTCACGAAATCTGTCACATGTCTCCCGCCATGAACAGTGCTACACTGAATCAAACCAAAAGGAGACTTCATGCACTATCCCCCCGAACCCTTCCGCATCAAAGTGACCGAACCCATCCGCCTGATCTCGCCGGAGGCGCGCGAAGACGCGCTCAGGGAGGCAGGCTATAACGTGTTCGCTCTCAAAGCCGAGGACATCTTTATCGACCTGCTGACCGACTCGGGCACCGGCGCGATGAGTCACGAGCAGTGGGCCGCTCTCATGCGCGGCGACGAATCCTACGCGGGGGCGCGCTCTTATCACCGGCTAAAGGCGGCGGTGGAGGACATCTTTGGTTTCAAATACTTCGTGCCTGCGCACCAGGGACGCGCGGCCGAGAACATCCTCAGCGCGGTGCTGGTCAAGCCCGGACAGTATATCCCGTCGAACATGCATTTCGACACCACGGATGCCAACATCCGGGCCCGCGGCGGACGCCCGACCAACCTTGTGATCGATGAAGCCTTCGATCCTGCAAATCCGCATCCGTTCAAAGGCAACATGGACATCGACAAGCTGCGGGCCTTCATCGAAAAGACCGGCGCCGCGCACATCCCGTTCGGGATGATGACCGTGACCAACAACGCGGGAGGCGGACAGCCCGTCTCGATGCAGAACCTCCGGGCAGTTTCAGAGCTCTACCACGAGTATGGAATCCCATTCTTCATCGACGCGGCGCGCTACGCCGAAAATTGTTTCTTCATCAAACAGCGCGAGCCCGGCTACGAGGGCAGATCCACGCGCGAGATCGCACGCGAAATGTTTGCCCTGGCAGATGGCATGTGCATGTCCGCCAAGAAGGATGCCATCGTCAACATCGGCGGGCTGTTATGTTTGAACGACGAAAAGACCTTTGCCAGCATCAAGAACGAATTGATCCTGCGTGAAGGCTTCCCCACCTATGGCGGGCTGGCGGGCCGCGATCTCGACGCGATGGCGGTCGGTTTGTACGAAGGGCTCGACGAAGCCTATCTGGCCTACCGGATCGGCCAGTCCGCGTACCTGGCGGCACGCCTCAACGAGGCCGGCATCCCAACCATCCAGCCGACCGGCGGTCACGCCGTCTATGTGGATGGGCAGGCAGTTTTACCTCACATCCCAAATCGCGAGTTCCCGGCCCAGGCCCTGACCATCGAGCTGTACCGCGCAGGTGCCATCCGCGGCTGCGAGATTGGCTCGATCATGTTTGCCTACCCCGATCCCGAGACAGGCATATGGCATTACCCCAGGCTGGAACTCATGCGCCTTGCCATTCCCAGACGAACCTACACCCAAAGTCACATGGATTACGTGGCCGACTCGCTGGCAAAGATCAAAGCCCGGGCCGACTCCATTCGCGGCTATAAGTTCACCTACGCGCCCGAGCTGCTGCGGCACTTCACGGCAAGGTTCGAGCCGCTCTAAAAACCAACCGCGAAGGACGCGAAGTTTAGTAAATTTCTTTGCGATCTTCTCGGTACAAACTTGACACCAGACACCTCGCACATGATACTTGGCGCGTGACCCGCTGGATCGATCCGCCTCCCGTCGAAGTCCCCGCCTCTTTCACAGGTCTGGACCTGCCTCCACTCATCGCGCAGACCCTCATCCGGCGCGGCATCGACACGCTCGAGGCCGCGCAGGCTTTCCTCCATCCCGATGCGATTCCCTCCGCACCATTCCCGAACATCGAACCGGCCGTGGAACGCATCCGCGCAGCCATCCGGAACCATGAAACGATCTGCGTCTGGGGCGACTTCGATGTCGACGGACAATCCTCCACGACAGTGCTGGTCCAGACACTTCAAGCATTGGGCGGAAATGTCGTTTATTACATCCCGATCCGCGGCAAGGAGAGTCATGGCGTGCACGTGGAGAGCCTCAAGCCGATCATCGACAGCGGCGCCCGGCTCATCGTCACCTGCGATACGGGGATCACGGCCTTCGAAGCCATCGACTATGCCAATTCGTGCGGCGTAGACGTCATTGTCACAGACCACCATGAATTGGGCGCCACGCTTCCAGCTGCAAAAGCCATCGTCAATCCCAAGCTGCTGCCCAGGGGTCACATCCTCGAAAACCTTGCCGGAGTGGGCGTTGCTTTCAAACTTGCAGAAGCACTCCTGATCGAAAATCGAAAATCTGAAATCGCAAATCTTTTGGATCTTGTGGCTCTCGGGCTGATCGCCGATGTCGCTTTGCTGAAAGGCGAAACGCGCTCCCTGGTCCAGCGCGGGATTCAGGTGTTGCGAAACACCGGCCGGATCGGCCTGCGGGCCATGGCCGAGCTTTCCGGGACAAGTCTCGAATCGCTTACGGAAGAAACCATCGGCTTCAACTTCGCTCCACGCCTGAATGCACTTGGACGGTTGAGTGATGCCAATCCGGCCGTGGAACTTCTGCTCTCCCATGACCCCGCGCGGGTGCGCGTGATCGCTGCACAAATTGAAGGTCTTAACGCACAGCGCAGACTGCTGACAAGTCAGGTTTATGAAGCCGCAGAAGCCCAGCTCCGTGAGGATCCCGATTTGAACACCGAGCCCGCGCTGGTTTTGACCAGTCAAAACTGGCCCGGGGGCGTTGTGGGAATCGTTGCCAATAAGCTCGTCGACCGCTACCGCAAACCGGCCATCCTGCTGAACCAATCCGAGGATGGGATCCTGCGCGGTTCGGCACGCTCGGTCGAGGGATTGAACATTACCGAGGCCATCGCAACCCAAAAGCATTTACTGCTGGGGTTTGGCGGTCATCCCATGGCGGCCGGGCTCGCCCTGGAAATCGGAAAGCTGGCAGGTTTTCGCAAAGGTCTTGGAAAAGCGATTGAGCGGCAGCTGGGAAAGGCGGTCCGTGCGGAGCCCACGCTCCAAATCGATGCGTGGCTGGCCTTGAATGACATCAACCTTGCGTTTGCAGAATCTCTCGAAGCCCTCGCGCCGTTCGGGGCTGGCAATCCGGCACTGATCCTGGCCACGCACAAGGTTCGTTTGCGGTCCGTGTCCACGCTTGGCAAGACCCGGGAGCACCTGCGGCTGAATGTGGAGGATGAAAGCGGGAATGTCCAATCGGTGTTGTGGTGGGGCGGTGCGGGGGAGGAACTGCCGGAAGAAGGCAGCAAATTCGATATCGCCTACTCCCTGCGGGCCTCCGCCTTCCACGGCCAGAAGCAGGTCACGCTGCAATTCGAGGATTTCCGGATCGTCGAAGAAGCGCCGCCTGAGCTGAAAAAGCGGACGATGGAAATCGTTGATTATCGGCTTCAGGCGGAAAAGCTGGAAAGTTTTCCGGTCGAGGTCTTGATTTGGGCGGAAGGCGCGGACAAAGCCAGGGGGAAGAGTCGTTTCGAGCTGCACCCGGCGGATGAATTTGCCATCTACACGGCCCCCTCCTCTCCGGCCGAACTGCGGGCTGCGCTCCAGACGGTGAAACCGAAAAAGGCTTATTTGTTTGGGATTTCCCCGGCCGTCGAAAAACCGGAGGACTTTTTGTCACGGCTGGCAGGTTTTGCGAAATATGCGATCAACCAGAAAGGCGGAAAGGTGACCGCCGGAGAACTGGCTGTGGTCACGGGTCAACGCGCAGGGGCGATCCGGCTTGGGTTGGAGTGGCTCGCGGCCGGAGGGCATATCTCCATTCAAAGAGATGAGGAGGACGTGCTGATGCTCTCCACAGGCGACGGGGAAATCAATCAATATCTTCAGCGGGAGCTGTACATTGCCGTGAAAGGCATTCTGGAAGAGACGGCCGCCTACCGCGCTCACTTCCAGCGTGCGGAGGCTCAAAGCCTCATGGAGTTGGAGTAGCTGTCCGCGTCCGGGTCGGGGTCGCCGTCAGGGTGACCTCTGGAATGATCACATAATCCAGATTGACCGCCCCACCGCTGGCATGCGTGATCAAGACGGTATGAGTGCCATTCGGAAACGTGGCCGACACCCATTCATTCCCCGTGGACTGATCGAGAGTCGCACTCTGATTGTCGATGGTCACCGTCATTCGCCCAAGAGTGGAACCGCCGTCATAAAAGATGCGCAGCTCTCTGCCAATAAACCGGAAGGAAATTGTACTGCCCGGAACGGACGAAACGTGCAGGGTGTCTCCCGTGCCGGTCTGGTTCCAGGCTCCGGCATAAATCAGGTGAGAATCCAGATCCTCGTATGTGCCCGGATTAAGCGGCGGTCCGGACGCCGAGGTGGAGGTTGGCGCGGGAGTGTTCGTGAGCTGTCCGCCGTTCGTGGCAGTCGCGAGAATGATGGGCGTCGCGGCCGGGCGGCCGGTGGGGGTACGGCGGACCGGCGTCACATTGAGTTCCTCGGCGGTCGGAGGCAGCTCGGAGCCTTCGACGAACGGCGTGGTGATCGCCGGTTCGGTCCCGAGATAGATGTACTGGAACGGCGTGGCACTGGGAGTCACCGCAATTTCCGCCGGTGCATTGAGCGAACGTGCAA
>JBAVVF010000899.1:0-2020 GCA_049697155.1 Anaerolineales bacterium | reverse complement strand
GCACGCTGGTTCTTGCTGGCAGCTTCATCCTGGCTGCCTGTGCCGGACCAGCTGGCCCTGCAGGACCGGTTGGCCCAGCCGGTCCTGCGGGACCCGCAGGACCCGCGGGTCCCGCGGCTGTCGTATCCGACCAGGCCGCGATCCAGTTTGAGACCTGTGCCGGATGTCATCCCGATGCCGGTGACAAACATCAGGCATCTTATGATGAGTTGTATCAGGACGGCGTGATCCAGGTGAAAAACGTGACCTACAAGTTCACTGCCAACCCGGATACAACCGTTGTAACCTTCAAGATAACCAAGGATGGTAAGGCGATCGGCGGGGGGGCTCTTGAAAATCTGAATATTTACTTTGCGGCTTACACGGGTACTGCTTTCGAGGGCGCGGGAAGACTGTCCCTCAAAGGCAAGCTAACCTATGATGCCGCCAGCGGCGTGACCACCAGTACCCTGGTCGAGAAGGAGCCTGCGGCTGACGGTTACGTCGACTACAGCGATCTCGGCGGCGTGGATGGCATCCTCGTCGTGTACGGCTACGACAAACAGGTCGGCAGCCTGCCGGCGCGCATCCGCCAGGTCCAATTCCCGTATGCCGCCATTCTGGAAACCGGCAAGGGTGTTGATTACGTTTCTGCCGCCAATAACGACGGCTGCGAGAAATGCCATACCGACCCCTATCTCAAGCACGGCAATATCTATGCCCAGGTGGATTCGGATCCCGCAACGGATATGATCACCTGCAAGGTCTGCCATCTGGACAACGGCGAAGGCGGCCATTTCGAATGGCAGCTTTTGGTGGATGATCCAGCGTTCGCGGCTGAGTTCCTCGCGGCAGGAGAAGAAGGTGAATTGCCGGCTGATAAGGCAGACCTGTACGCCTACAAGACGACATTGATGAATGACGTACATATGTCGCACGCCATGGAATTCCCTTATCCTCAGTCCATGGCGAACTGCGTGACCTGCCATGAAGGCAAGCTCGATACCGTGTTGTCGGATGCGAACTTCACGACCGCGACATGCAAGAGCTGTCACCCCGTGACGGGCGCGGTCGGACCCGTGAAAGAGGGCGAAGAAGAGCCATCTTACGATACGACCAAGCTTGCGCTGAAGACCATCCTGCCCCCGGCGCTCCATGAGTCCATGGATTTGGAAACGACGGATTGCACTACCTGCCATGGCGAGGGGGAGGGTAAGACTGCCAAACCGTTCAATCAGATCCATACCGGTTACGACAAGGCGATCTACACCGCCGACGGCAAGCGGATCTCGGATGTAATCACGGTCAGTATCGACAGCGCATCCTTTGCTGAAAACAAATTGACCTTCGCATTTAGTGCCGCCGCGTCTGAGGACATTGGCCTGGATGTAACCAAGATTTCACCCACCGTCATGGTAGGCCTGTACGGCTGGGATACCAAGGATTACATCGTTGGTCCGCATGAGAGACTGAAAGACGACAATGGCGATGGCACGATCGACAACAAAGATCAGCGTGCTCTGGAATATGTCGTCGGGGAAGAGCACCCGCGCTTCGTGACTGCGTCGGCCGCAGACGGCAAGTGGGAAGTGACCGCTGACCTGACCGACTGGGCTGATATGATCGGTAGCTCTGTAAAGAGAGTTGAAATTGCAGTGATGCCGGAATTGGTGAATGCTGATGAAGTCATGCTTGCTCTGGATGCCCCCTCCAGGACCTTTGATCTCACCACCAATCGGTTCAATGATGCGTTCTACGGCCCGATTGCCAAAGTTACGGATGGTTGCGAGAATTGTCATGATGCACTTGCAGTAAACTTTCACTCACCCGATCGGGGCGGAAGTCTCGTTGTGTGTCGCATGTGTCACGTCACAAAGAGCGGCGGCTCCCACCTGGAAATGCAATCACGCTCGCTCGATTCCTATATCCACGCGATTCACTCGTCCCAGGCATTCGATGTCGGCGATATTAATTTTGCCGATCCCGTGGAAGCCATGCACTATGAGCATCACATCGATTTCGCATATCCGTCCCATGGCAC
>JBAVVF010000898.1:0-1531 GCA_049697155.1 Anaerolineales bacterium | reverse complement strand
TGAAAGTCGTGATGGACGATGGAACGGAGTTCGTGTGCAAGCCGGGCGACGTGTCGGTCCTGCCGTCCGGGCATGATGCCTGGGTGGTCGGAAACGAGAACGTCGTGATCGTCGACTTCCAGGGGATGAAGGAGTACGCGAAGAAGGCCGCATGACCGGGGCCGGCCAACAGCCGGAATTGGCGTGGGTTTGCGGGAGGCGGGGATCCAACCCCGTCTCCCATTTCATTGATGGGTTACACAATTGACGCGTATGTTACGATGTACCCGACCGAGGCGCTGATGTGGATGGACACGCCTGAATCGTCATGCGATGGTCCATCGACCTCGACTTCTCAACTACCGACAAAGGAGGTTACCGTGGCAAGAATCGCTGTGTTGTACTGCAAGAAGATCAAGGATCATTCGTGCATCGCATGCGCGAAGTGCTACAAGGGGATGGCCGAGAAGAACGGCGAGTACGCCCGCCACGACACGATCGATCTGGTGGCGATGACGGACTGCGGCGACTGCCCGGGTCTCACCGTCCCGCGGGTGAAGCTGCTGAGCGAGATGACCAAGGGGCTCGACCGGCCCATCGAAGTGCTTCACCTCGGCACCTGCATGAAGCTGGCGATGGAGACGGCGCAGTGCCCCATCGACTTCGAGGACCTGAAACCCACGCTGGAGAGCAAGTTCGGCATCCAGGTCGTCCTGGGCACGCACAGTTACTGATCGCGCAGCTGGGGGCGGAGCAGGTCCCCGACGCAGCGCTTCACGCTCGCCACAGGCGCTGACCCTCGGGGCGCGGCACGAACTGGCAACACTCTTCGGATGAACCTAGCGGCAGTCACCCGCTCCTTCGTAACAAAAGAGTGTCCCGTTGAAGTGGAAACACCCGCGCTCCCTGCCGGCGCGATAGGAAACCTCCTCCTTGCCGCCGCCGGAATATTCGAGCGTAATGGTCCCCTGCCGCTGGTCCCCCCGAATTGTCCATTTCCCGCCGTACGCCGACTGGCTCGCGGTCCCCCATGCACCGGTCTGCCCACCACCCTCCGAGAACTTCCCTGAATAGCTGGACTCTCTACCACCACGGAATCTCCCATCGGGGCAGAGCACGACCCGTCGCTCCGTGCTTCCCATAAAATGATAGTAGCTCCCCGCGAACCACCGCATCAGGGACTGGTCACCGACGAGGCTTCCAGGCGTGCCGGTAGCGGCACCTCCTACCCTCTTGCACTGATATCGCTCGTTTACCGTGGAGACGAAGGACAGGGAGTCGCCTTTCAAGCTGTAACGGTAATCCTCCGGCACGCCATCATTCAGGATCCGGACAGCCCCCCTTACGAGCGTGTACGTGGAAGGTTCGCCACCGAACACCAGGCGGTTCCCGGATTCGAAGACAAGGGATACGTTTCCGGTTGGGCCGCGGCACTGCCAGCTCCCCATCAGGTTCGAGGAGACATCATTCCGCAGGCTTTTCCCCGATGGGCCGTCGGCCGCTTCTACGGATTGCGACAGACAAGAAACGAACACCAGAATCAGTAAAAGGG
>JBAVVF010000897.1:0-3407 GCA_049697155.1 Anaerolineales bacterium | reverse complement strand
CGCCTGCTCGATCCAGACGGAGTTCCAGTCCACGTCCAGTTCCTCGGCGACCAGCATCGCGATAGCCGTGCGGATGCCCTGTCCCATATCGGAGCGGAAGGCGATCACCGTCAGGGTGCCGGTGTTGTCCATTTTGAGATAAATGTTGGGAGCCCAGTCGAAGGGCGGTCGGGGCGTGGAAGTGGGACTCAGCGGTGTAGCCGTGGCCGGAAGCGGGGCGTCCGGAGCGCAGGCATCCAGATAAACGGCCAGAACCAATCCGCCGCCGGCCGCGCCGACCAGCTTGATGAAGTCGCGTCGATTCAGCAGGTTCTTCATCTCACACCTCCTCGGCGCGATGGATCGCCTGGCGGATGCGCTGGTACGTCCC
The DNA here is from genome assembly GCA_049697155.1 of Anaerolineales bacterium. Lineage (GTDB taxonomy): Bacteria > Chloroflexota > Anaerolineae > Anaerolineales > Villigracilaceae > Defluviilinea. The sequence continues at coordinate 3,037 of JBAVVF010000897.1, read as the reverse complement.
GCAGCGGCAGAGCACATCGCCCATGGCTGCGTCGATGTCCTCATCGCTCGGATGTGGATTCTTTTCCAGCAGCGCGGCCGCGTTCAGGATCTGGCCGGGCTGGCAGTAACCGCATTGCGAAACGTGTTCCTCGATCCACGACTTTTGGAGCGGGTGGGAGCCGTCTGGTGAGAGCCCCTCGATGGTGAGGATCGCCTTGCCCGCCGCGTCTTCCACGAACGTGACGCACGAACGCGTCGGCTCTCCATCGATCAGCACCGTACACGAGCCGCATAGCCCGATCCCGCAGCCGAACTTTGTGCCGGTCAGCCCCAACAGGTCGCGCAAAACCCAGAGCAGCGGCATTTGCGCTTCCGCCTCAACAGTGTAGGCCTGACCGTTGATTTGAAGGTCATACGATGGCATGAATCATCCTTCCCGAAAGAATGGATTGGGTTTCTTCCGATTGTGACTTAACTATAGAACTTCGTCCTTCAAAATTCCCCCACCCGCGGGAGGGTTTCAGCCTGGCCAAGTGGCTAGGTTTTTTCGACCCAGGCAAACACTCCGCTTCCTGCCAGACCAGATTTAAGAAAACGCGAACGCCACACTCAGCGGACTGACCAGGACCATCGGCACCTGGAGTCCGGTCATCTGCGGCAAATACGGATTGGTGATCGTGACCTCGTAAAGCGACATCCAGGAGATGCGTGCCACTTCCAGGCTGGTGCCAATTTCCGTCTGCGCCGAGATGCGGATCTTGCCCTTCATCGAAAACGTACCAACCAGTACATCCACCGGCTCCATTATGCGGTTGGCTTCGTCGGACTCATAGTCCAGGGGCTCATCGATCGGAGGCAGTGTGTGAAAGGCGATGCCCTGGCTTGTCGGAAAATAGATTTCAGAATAGGACAAAGCCTTCACCGGGCTTCCCCCAAATATGAGCACCTGCGGCTTGAGAATGTGCATGTATTTTGGGGCACCCTCGGTCCGCAGCCAGATATTGATCCGCAGGACACTTTGCTTGGTCACAACCTCGCCGCGCACAACACTGTTCTTCGTGTACAGCATGACAGGAGTGGTTTTTTCGTCGGGCCTGAGAATATACATCGTTGTTCCTCTCCAAATATTATACACTTGCCCGCATTTCCCATCTACGTTTATACTGTAACCGGAACTTCCAACTTTGAAATTTAGCCGATCGTGATGGAAAACTTACATGAATCACACCAAACGCTGGGTGGTACAGCCACCCATTACTTTACAGGCTGACGGAGAACTCGCCAAATTTCCAACCATTCTCAAACAGATCCTGTTCAACCGCGGGCTGGCCACGGATGCGGAGGCCCGCGCCTTCCTCAAAGCCGAGCCGAACACAAATACGGATCCGTTCCAGCTGACCGGCATGGGCATGACCGTGGACCGGATCTGCTACGCGCTCGAACACCAGGAACCGATAGCGATCTATGGCGATTACGATGTGGATGGTGTCACGGCTACCGCGCTGCTGGTCCAGGCGCTCGGAGCGATGGGCGCAAATGTGCGCGGCTACATCCCGAACCGCTTCGACGAGGGCTACGGTCTCAATAAAGAGGCCCTGGACAGCCTCAAAGCCGACGGGGTCAGGCTGGTCATCACCGTGGACTGCGGGATCCGCTCTCCGGACGAAGCGCTCCACGCGCGGACCATCGGCCTGGACCTCATCATCAGTGACCACCACCACCCGGACGGGGAAAACCTGCCGCCCGCCTTTTCGGTGATCAACCCCAAGCAGCACGGCGATCCCTATCCCGACAAGGACCTGGCAGGCGTAGGAATTGCCTATAAGATCGTCGAGGCGCTGGTTCAGGAAAGAGGAAAGACGAAAGACGAATCTTCCCTCTTTCCTCTTTCCTCCCTCCTCGACCTGGTCGCTCTCGGCACCGTGGCCGATCTCGCCCCGCTGGTCGGCGAAAACCGGGTTCTCGTCCGCCGAGGCCTCCGTCAAATCCGCCAGACCAAGCGGCAGGGACTCTTCTCCCTGGCCGGCGTCGCGGACGTAAAAATCGACAAAGTCACGGCCGGGAACATCGGTTTCATGCTGGGACCGCGCCTGAATGCCTCCGGCCGGCTGGAATCCGCGCTGGCCTCGTTCGAGCTGCTCACCACCACCGACTTCATGCGGGCCGGCCAGTTGGCGATGCAGCTCGACCAGCAGAACCGTCAGCGTCAGGCCCTGACACGCTCCATGCAGGAACAGGCCGAAGCAATCGCCATGGGCGAAGACCCCGAGGCCTTCCTGCTGTTCGCGGCGCACGAGGACTTCAATCCCGGCGTGGTCGGGCTGGCGGCCTCCCGCCTGACGGAAGTCTATTACCGCCCGGCCATTGTCGCCGCGAAAAACGCCGAAGAGACGCGCGGCTCGTGCCGCTCCATCCCCGAATTCCACATCACAGATGCCCTCGACCAGTGTAAGGACCTGCTCGTCCGTCACGGCGGCCACGCGGCCGCGGCCGGATTCACCGTCAAAAATGAGAACCTGCCCGAACTGGTGGCGCGGCTGAAGCAGATCGCCAAGGATCAGCTCGGGGCGCGCGACCTGCGCCAGACCCTCTCGGCCGACGCGGAAGTCCCGCTCTCGGAACTGAACTTCGAGATGCTGAAACATCTTGCGTACCTGGAACCGACCGGCTATGGCAATCCGGAGCCGGTCTTCGTCTCGCGGGATGTGAAAGTCAAATTCGCGCGGACCGTCGGGGCGGATGGAAAACATTTGAAATTAACCTTCGAAGACCCAGGCGGCGCAACCTATGATTCGATCGGCTTCCGCATGGGGCATCTCAAAGCCGACCTCCCGCCGCGTGTCGACGTCCTGTATCGTCTGGAAGCGAACGAGTTCAACGGGCGGACCACCCTGCAGCTGAACCTGAAGGATTTGAAGGCTGCCGGGCTCCCTGATTAGACGATGGACGATGGTCTGTGGTCCATCGTCCGAAGAGGGCGATCGGCTAACATTCCTGTTAATTTTGTCAGGGCCGGGTACTGTTTTCCTGCAACTCCTGTGTACAAGCGGCGTATT
>JBAVVF010000896.1:0-10936 GCA_049697155.1 Anaerolineales bacterium | reverse complement strand
TAGAGCTCCACACCTTCGGGGGCGCCCCCGCCGCCGTAACCCGGTAATTCACTGCTTATGGTGCTGAATGTTTGTCCTACTCTGGGACCAAACAGCCGTGTGACACTAATCCCAAAGAAAAGGAATACTACGACGACCGACAGGATGATAAACAGGGTACGCTTCATTTCTTCTTCTCCTTCATGACTTTACAATGATTTCACCCCAAGGACGATGTGTTTTCGCCAAATGTTCCCCTCCCACAGATTACTACTTACTGCTTACTGACCACTGCCCTACCAGCCTTCGGCAATCCGCACGGCATGTTTTTCCGGCAGGCCCATCGAACGGATGCGTTCCTGCACTTCCGCGATGTTATACGCCGCGCGGCGCGGCTCCCAGGTTTTGGCGGCACTGTCGTAAATGGCATACGCGGCCCGCGGATCGCGGTCGCGCGGCTGCCCGACCGAGCCCGGGTTGGCGATCAGCTTTGGCTCGAGCAGGACCAGCTCCCCCACTTTGAGAGGACGGAGATTCACACGGTCGGTCGTTTCATTGAGCTGGAACATGCACTGCAGATGCGAATGTCCCACAAAGCACCAGGGCGTAGTGAAGTGATCGAAGTTCAGGCGCGCCGAAAGCGTGTTCAAAATGTATTCCCAGACTGAGTCGCGCGGACTGCCGTGCACAAGACTGACGCCCTCGCGCACCTTCAGGTTCGGCTGGAGCGAGCGCAGAAAATCCATGTTGTCGGCGCTCAGGACGCGTTCGTGATGTTCAAGGGCCCGGCGCGCGTCGCCGTTGAACGCCTCAAAGGGAATCTTTCCGGTCACAGCCAGATCATGGTTGCCCAGCAAACAGGTAAGGTTGGGAATCTCGCGCAGCAGTTCCACGACCGCATTCGGGTCCGGGCCGTATCCCACCACGTCGCCCAGGCACCATGTTTCATCGACCGTGCCCGCATCCTCAAGCACGGCCTCGAACGCCGTGTAATTCGCATGAACATCAGAAATAACAAGAATTCGCATATTACTCCAGGAATTTCGAAACCCAGCCCAAAATTACTTCAGCAACTTCCGTTTTGCTCATCAGCGATAAAGCCTCTTTGCGGCCGTCCGCAAATAAAAGTGTAACGCGGTTCGTGTCGACTGCAAAGCCTGCGTCCTTTACAGAGATGTCGTTTGCGGCGATGAAGTCCAGCCCTTTGGATTTTAACTTATGTGCCGCGTTTTCGAGGAGGTCACGCGACTCGGCTGCGAAGCCGACAACGAGGCGCGGGCACTTCGTCGCCTGCCGGCGGCCGGACACCGCTTTCAGGATGTCTTCGGTGGCTTCGAGCTCGACCTGCGGGATTCCGCCGGCCTTCTTGATCTTGTCCTTTGTGATGTTTTTCGGCCGGAAGTCGGCCACGGCAGAGGCCATGATGAGCGCATCACTTTCAGCCGAGGCCTCCAGCACCGCCTCCAGCATTTGCGCGGCCGTCTGGACCTCGACCAGGCGCGCCCCGACCGGCGGGGTCAGCGCCGTGGGGGCCGTGATCAAAGTGACTTCCGCGCCCATATCCAGGGCCGTTTGGGCCAGGGCATAACCCTGTTTGCCCGAGGAGCGATTGGTCAGCACCCGCACCGGGTCGAGCGGCTCCTGCGTCCCGCCGGCGGTAATGACGATTTTCTTTCCGGCCAGCGGACCTTCCCGCCCGAGCAGGCGGCGGATGTGCCCCAGGATGTCGGCCGTTTCAAGCATGCGTCCGATGCCCGCCAGGCCGGAGGCGAGGTGCCCCTCGGCCGGGCCGATGAACGTCGCGCCGCGCGTTTTTAAGATGCCGATGTTTTCCTGCGTGGCCGGATGGTCGTACATGCCGCCGTCCATGGCGGGCGCGATCAAAAGCGGAGAGCGCATGGCCAGGGCCGTGACGGTCAACAATGTGTCGGCCTGACCGTGAGCCAGTTTGGCGATCGTGTTGGCGGTGCAGGGCGCAATGACCAGCAGATCGGCGGCGTGCCCCAGCCCGACGTGCAGAACGTGGGCCTCGTTTCCCCAGAGATCCTGGTCGGTGAAGGCGCGGCGCCCGGTGACGGATTGAAAGGTGAGCGGTGTGACGAATTTCTGCGCTGCGGCGGTGAGAATCACATCCACCTGTGAGCCGGCCTGCGTCAGCCTGGAGGCGAGATCTGCCGCCTTATAAGCCGCAATGGAACCGGTGACTCCCATTGTGATGCGTTTATTGGAGAAAATCGTCATACCCCCTCATTATACTTTGCTAAACGGCTGAAAACACCTTTAATACGGTGCCTCGCCGGGCGTGCCGTTGGTGATCTCGCGCCAGTTGTCGAAGGCGTCCGATCCGGTGGCGAAGATGCGTTCGGCCGATCCGCACTCGTGCAGATCGAGCGGCAGGTTGTCGCGGTTATCGTCGCGGATGTTGGCTACGTAAGGATCCAGCTTCGGAGTGCCATAGGTCGATACCACCGCATCGATCAGGAGGGCGCTGCCTTTGTACAGCACCAGCGTGTCAAGGCTTTGCTCATCGCCAATGATGTTGAAGAAATCGTCCCCGAGCGAGCGGCTGCTCAAAGGCGTCAGGATGACCGTGTTCTTCGGGAAGCGGTAGGGCATCGTGTAGGGAAATGCACCCTGGGTGTAGATCGGAGAAACGATCACGGCGAACCCGTGGGCCGGGATGATCGTCGAATTGCTGATGAGATCAGCCGGCAGAGGGTCGTTCGGGTTGCGCTGCCACCACGAAACCAGCTGATCCGGAGTCCCAGACTGCCCCTGGTCGGCCAGCCACCAGCCGCTCACGTCCACGGGCTGGTCGCCGTAGTTGTACAGCTCGACGTACTGGTTCCACTTGCGGAATTCCACCGAGCCGCAGGGATTGGCCATCACCTCGCTGATGATCACAGTCGTCTGGGGCGGGAGGGGGATCGTTGGGGTTTCCTGAGGCAGGGTCGAAGCGACCACGCCGCCGCTGCCGGTCAGGGCGATGATGGTCGGAGTGGATGTAGGGGTGGATGTGGGGGTCGCCGGCTCCGGTTGGGCGGTGACGATGCAGTGCCGCGTGACGGGGGTCTCTGCACCGGGCGTACCCGAAGAGATGGACACGGAAATGGCCACAATGGACGGCTCCATGGGTGCCACAAAGAGGGCGTTCAAGCCGGGCGCCGCAGAAATGACACTGCCCTTATTCGCATCCCAGCGGATGGCTGAGTTGGGCGGGATCTGGCCATCCAGGGCCAGCGGCATCTGTTCGCCGACCAGCAGCCGGCAATCCTTGGGCAGGATGGTCAATTCATTGGTGGGCGTCGAGGTGGTTCCACAGGCTGCAATGCCAGAGAACAGAAGACAAATGGCGCCGGTCAAAACAACTCTGCGAGACATGCTTGCCCCTAACCTTTATGGGCTTAGGATCTGGATGCCCAGCGAAAAAATGGAATTCTGATTACAAAAATTCTGCGAGGCTTGCATCGTCAGCAAGCCGTTTCCCGGCTGGCCCGATAACTTGAGGTTGATTTCGCAGCCACTCCTTGTACCGATCGTTTCGAACGTTTCGCCGATATACTGCCATTTGCAGGAAAGGATCTCATCCGGCTGCATGGGTTTTGCTGTAATTGCCAGGAACTCACCCGGCGCCGCCACGAGGGTTTCATTCGGGCGGTACGTATCCGGGCGTCCCTCCACCTGAAAGATCACGGAAGCGGGAGCCTGGCAGGCCGGAAAAACCAGAAAAAGCGCACCGATCGACATGGCAAAAATGGCTGCCAGCACCCAGAGCGGCACGCCCGTCAGGTACGAGCGGACCGTTTCCGAGGCGATCAGCGGCTTGATCGAGGGAACTTCGATCCCCAGCCGGAAGAGGGCCAGCACTCCGCTGCTCACCAGTGCACTGAAAGCGATCAGTGCCTGCGGCGGGTTCGGGCTTTCGCTGAGCCACATGACCACGGAACGGGGGAAGATCAACTGCAAACGGACAGCGATCAAAGCTGCCGCCCATATTACGAGCAACATTCCCAACCCACGGAAGATTTCAAAAGGTTTACGTGTCATTGTTGCAGCTTCATTGCAATCACATTATAGTCAGGAGGGGACTACCGGCACTTTAGGGTGACTTAACAAAACTGCGAGTCTTTCAATTCGGCAAACTTTCTGGTAATGCTTTTCTCTTTTTTCGCTGCCGCACCGCATTTTCTGTAAGCAAAACAAGGTCCCGCCGTGTGATCAGGATGGATCGACCCTCAGGATTGCCGCGCCTGCGTGACTTACCCCCCCCGACCGACCCTGGAAGGGGAAGCTGTAAAACAAGGATTCTTGATTTGATAAGTCCAATTTAGGCAAAATCGCCTGTGACGCCGTGGGCCGCTCAGTCCCCGTGGAAGGTTACGTCGTAGCCGGTCATCGTTTCCCCCTCGTAATCGAACCGGGCAGAAAAGAACCCCGGCTTCTCGAGCCAGGGCATGAAGATATGGTCGCTTTCCCAGAGACTCAAGGTGTCCATCTTTTCGGCAGGGATCCATTCCAGCCGGCCTTCGGGTGAATCGATCAGCTCGCCGCTGAAGTCGGTCGCGGTGAAGACGAAGACATACCAGTCGCTGCCTTTGAAGTTTGGGAACATAAGCAGGCCGTGCAGCTTCGGCTCGCGAATGGACAGCCCGGATTCTTCGTAAACTTCGCGGATCACGCAGCCCTCGGGCGTCTCGCCGGGCTCGAACTTCCCGCCCAGGCCGTTCCACTTGCCGGTGTGGATGTCGTTGGGCTTTTTATTGCGATAGACCATAAGCGTATGGCCGTCACGTTTGACGTAGCAGAGGGTGGCAAGGATCAGCATGTTTTCAAATCGACTCTCATCGCGAACTTGCCGCAAACATCTCCTCCAGCCCATGCCAGACGTCGTTCCGCCAGGCGGTATAGTTGTGGGAGGCGGAAAATTCACGGTAAGTGATGCTGTACTTCTTCTCCCTCAACAAAGCCACCATCCTGCGGTTGTCTTCCAGCAACTCCTCCTCGAGTATGCCCACGTCCGTCCAGATCTTGAGGTCGCGGGCGTGCCCGTAGCGGACCAGGTCTACGGCCGCGAAGTCACGCCCTTCGAGCGAGAACACGCCGGACTGGCACAACACCTTCCCGAAGAGTTCCGGCAGCCGCAGGCCCGTGTACATGGACATCAGCCCGCCGGCCGAGGCACCCAGGATGCCATAGGCTCCAGGGTGTTCCTCTATATTCAGAAGCCGCAGATGCCTGCGCGCCAGCGGCAGGACCTCGCGCTCCAGCCAGGTGAGGGTCGCGTCGGAGCACAGATATTCCACGCTGCGCCTGTTTTTCCCGTTTTGCAGGAAGGCGATTGCGATCGGGCGGATGCGTTTGCTGGCGACCAGATTGTCTACGATGGTGGCGAGGCGGCCGCGATGCAGGTACTCGTATCCGTCGTAGACGACCAGCAGCGGCACGGGTGTATTGACGGTTGGTTTGTAAAGATAAACATCCCGTTCCGCATCGTCCTGCAAAAAATCGGCGTCGACGCGGTGATGGGTCAGGGTGCCGGTCCGCACGTTGGCGCGGCGCATCGAGAACGGCGACGGCATGGTCTCAGGCATGTAAAAGAAGTTGTTGCGGCTGCCGAGTCCATTGTTGACGGTATGTTCGTTCAATGGGTCGAGGAATTTTTCCCGGGAGGCGGGATCGTAAAACGCGTATTCGACGTACGCATCGCGCGGAACGGTCAGGGAGCAGGACCAGAGCGTTCGGCCAGAGGCCGGCCGCAGCGTCGCGGCGACGCGCTTGAACGGCTTGGGTTTCTCCTCCCATCCGCTCAGGTCGCTCATCAGGCGCGGCGCGAACTCTCCCTCCCAGATGAAGGTGACGCGGTTCCCCTGAACGACCGGATTTCCTGATTCGAGCGCGCGTCGAACGGTTGAATCGGCGGGTGTCATTTGCTGAAGGTGCCCATCAATTCAGCCTGCGCCAGGATGTGTCCATCCATTTCCCTGAGCAGTTGCTCCTTGGTCGCGCCGGGCAGAAGACTGATGGTCGTGTCGAGTGCATAGAATTTGAAGTAATAGCGATGTGTGCCGCTCGGCGGACAGGGGCCGCCGTAACCGATATCTCCCCATGAGTTGCTGCCGACAAAGATTGCGTGGGGATCCACATTCTTCCCGGTGACCGGCAGGTCTTCCGGCAGGCTGCGCGCCTCGGCCGGGATGTTGAACAAGACCCAGTGCACCCACGTGCCTCCGGGAGCATCCGGGTCGTCCATGATGAGGGCGAAGGACTGGATTCCCGCAGGCGGTTCGTTCCAGGCCAGCGCGGGCGAAAGGTTCCTGCCTTTGCAGGAATACTTGGCAGGGATGGACTGCCCGTTCGTGAACGCGTCGCTTGTCAGTTGAAGGGACATGGTCGCCTCCGTGGCAGGTGATTCGGATATCGTGGTTGGCTCGGGAATGGAAGTGGCCTCTGGGGTGGGTGTGGCGGAAGATGTGCACGACACCAGCAGGATGGCTGTCAGCGCCAGACAAGAAAGAAGTATACGTCTCATGCCAGATCCTCTCTCTTCACTCCATCGAACTGCATGATAAAGTCCTTGCCATAAACCATGGAAGCGGTCTGGAAGCCTGGCTTGTATGCCCCGCCCAGGATGCGCTTCATGATCTCGACAGCGGTCAGCGCGGTGCAAGTATATCCTTCGGGTGTGATTAACTTCGAGACCGCGCGACCCCCGTTTGGGCCGCTGACTTCGCCGATGAAAATCGCGAACGCCTTCCTTCTTCTTTCCTCTTTCGGTCCGGGCGGGGTAAACCGATCGATCAACCCTCTCAGAACCCTTTTCACCGGCCGGTTATACATCAGCGGTCCGAGCAGGCGCATGAGTTTCAAAAAGCTGATGGTGATGTTTGGAAAGCCAAAGTATGTTTCGATGTTCGGGATGCCTGTGCTGTAGAATGCCGTGCTGACGTCGCCCCAGCCGACCGAGACGACCCGGACGGGCCCGCGCCCGAAATCCTGCGCACCGACGTTCCAGGCCGGCGGCACCTGGACCAGCTTCCCGTCGCGGCGGATCATGCCCTGGCGGTGCATGTTCTCGATTGCCGACTTGGCCGTCCCCCGCGAGACGCCCGCGCCGACCCCGCGCAGGAAGAGGCGGAAATGCGTCGCCGAGGGCAGCCTGCCTTTGAGATGCGCGGCCAGGCAGTCCGAGGGCACGACGTCGAAGCCCGCGCCCGGCAGGAGCATCACGCCCGCTTCCCTGGCCTGATTGTCCATGGCTGCCAGTGCTTCGAATCCCGGAATCTCGCCGCTGATATCCACGTAATGACGCTTCGTCCGCAGGCAGGCTTCCGCCATCTGACGGAAGGTATGCACGAACGGACCGGCGCAATGCAGAACGGCGTCCACCTCCCGCAAGGCAGAGTCTAATTTCGCAGTTTCATCCAGGGAAAAGGCGCGGTATTCGAGCTTGTGCTCTTCAGCCTGGGCGCGCAGCTGTTTTTCATCGCGACCGGCGAGGAGGGGACGCAGTCCCGCCTTCAAGGCCTGCTCAAGGATGAGCTGACCGGTGTAACCGTAGGAACCGTAGACCAGAAAATTGCTCATGAGAAACTCCTAACCACGGAGTCACAGAGACACAGAGAGGGGGAATTTAAAAACTTCGTGACTCAGTGTCTCAGTGGTTAGCTACAGCCTTTTAACAAAATGCACCAGGCGTTCCGCTTCTTCATATCCCAGCTTCAAATGGGCGGCGATGCTGGTTTCATTGTCCAGCCAGGTATCCGATGCCATTTCGGTGCAGCCTTTTTCACGTGCCCATCCCTCTCCAACGCAAACCAGCTCTCTGCCAAGTTTCCGCCCGCGCAGATGTTCATCCACGAACCACGATTCGATGTAACCGACGGGTGAAGTCTCGCAGCCCTCGCCGTAGTCGCGCAGACCTATTTCGATATAGCCGACCCGGTTCCCGTCCGCGTCGAAAGCGATGAAAACGGCGTAATCCGGATCTGCCAGGCGGTTGTCCAGGTCGTAGGTCAGAAATTCAAGGGGCGCCTCGGGCCACAGTCCCTGGCGCATTCTCAGCCAATCCGGTTTATCTTCGTGCGTCGCACGTCGAATCGTGAAGCTCATGTTTACTCCCAGTAGCGAAGGATGATTGATGCGGCCCAGATTATAGCCAATATCCAGAGCAGGAGGATGATGACTGCGCCGACCCTGCCGGCGCTCCGGTCCACGCTGGAAGTGGCCGCGGCGGCCCGGGCCTCCGTCAGCACCTCGGGCGGGATGAGGCGCACGGCCAGCCAGATTCCTCCCGGGGTAATGATCAGATCGTCGAGATAGCCGAGGACGGGGATGAAGTCCGGGATGAGATCTATGGGACTGAAGGTGTGCGCCACCACGAAGAAGACCAGGGCCCGGGCATACCACGGCGTACGCGGGTCCCGGGCCGCAATGTAGATGGCCCAGGCTTCCTGCTTGAGTGCCCGGGCGCGGGCCTTCAATTGGTCAAGCACATCAGCTCTCGTCCTCGCCAAATACGAAAAGCTCCTTGAGCGACTCGCGCTGCAGGTTATGGCGGATGGCATCTGCGAAGACCGGCGCGACGGACAGTATTTTTAACTTTGGATGTCTTTTCTCAGGAGGGATGTAGGCGGTGTCGGTGGTGATGATCTCACGGATTTCAGGTACACCCGCCAGCCTCTCCAGACCGCCGCGGGTGAAGACTCCGTGCGTGCAGACGATCCGGATCTCCTCGACGCCGTCGTTGATCAGCATGCGGCTCAACTCGTGAATGGACCCGCCGGTGGAAATCTCGTCGTCGTAGATCAGGGCGCGCTTGTGACCGCGCACCTGATTCCCCACCAGCCCACGGATCACAACTTCCGTATCGGACAGGCGTTCCTTGTTCCCCGCGGCAATCGGCAGCTTCAGGACTTTTGCAAAACGGGCCGCGGCCTTGGCCTGGCCCATGTCCGGCGTCACGAGGATGGCGCCGGTCAGGTCACGGGTCTTGAGGTATTCCTGGAGAATAAGCCAGCTGCTCAAGGGATCCGTCGGGATGCTGAAAAAGCCATGCACCTGCGGGGAATGAAAGACCATGCTCATCACGTGGGTCGCTCCGGCGGTTTTGAGCAGGTCGGCCACCAGGCGGGCGGTAATGGAAATGCGCGGCGCATCCTTTTTGTCGGAGCGGGCGAACGAGTAATAGGGGATGATGGCGTGGATTTCGGAAGCTGCGGCGCCGCGCGCAATGTCAAGCATCATCAACAGCTCTACCAGGTGATCGTTGACAGGCTGCGAAAGGGACTGGACGATATAAACGCGCCGGTATCGCACGGTGGCGCCCAGTTGGATGTACAGGTTGTCGTTGCTAAAGCGGCTGATATGGGTGTCATCCAGGGGCACCCCCAGTTCCTGCGCGATGTTGGCGGCTAAAGCGGGATTCGAACTACCACTAAAAAAACGGACCTGATCTGCTGGAATTGTAGCTCGGGCCATGCTGCCTCACTCGAATAGTATTTTGCCAACCATGCCTTATCTTACACGATTATGCCAGGAACAGAACCGCCACCCCGGCGATGGCGAGCACCGTCCCGAGCATGGCCGGCCAGCCGATCTTTTCCTTGAAGACGAAGTGACTGATCGGCAGGATGATCACAGGGGTAAGCGCCATGAGGGTGCTGGCCACGCCCACTTCGGCGTGTTGCACCGCCAGCAGGGAGGCAGAGACGCCCAGCAGGGGTCCCACCACAGCGCCGAGCGCAATCAGGCGGATGGCCTGCGGCTTCTCGCGCAACGCGGCAACGGTCGCACGGGCCTGGCCATCGAAGGCCGTCCAGGCCCAGATGAACACGACTGCCGCCAGCATGCGGATGGCATTGGCCTGAAAGGGGGAAAACTCCCCGAACATGCCCTGCTTCGAGAAGACGAGTCCGACGGCCTGGCCCAGGCCTGCCAGCACACCGAAGACCACGCCGCGGCGGGTATGTCCGCGCGGGGTATCGGGCGGTTCCTCATGCGACGTCACGACCCAGGCGATGCCTGCCAGGGCCAGGGCAATGCCTGTGATCTGCCAGCCGGTCAGTATCTCGCCAAAGAAAATCCAGGCGATGAGGGAGCCAAAGATTGGCGCGAGACTGAGCAGGAGGGTGCCCAGGCGCGCTCCCAGCGAGACCAGGGCCTGGAAGAGGAACGCGTCGCCCAGTGCTAGCCCGATAACTCCCGAAAGACTGAGCCAGATCCAGCGTGACGATTCGGCCGAGAACGGCAGGGGCTCACGGAAAAGAATAACATTCAGAACGACAAGGTAAATCAATGCGAACGTCAGCCGCATGCGATTGGTGACCTGCGAGCCAACCATGCGCCCGGTCGTGGTGAAGATGAGAGCCGTCATTGCGAAAAAGAAGGCTGTGGCAAGTGCAGCCAGTTCCCCGATAAAATCCATGTTGAGGTTTCCTTTTGCGATGGAGATTAACGTGACTTGAATCTGGGAATCCAGCGCGGCACCCGGCGCAGATACGCTTCGTACGAGCCGCCGAACTTTCTGCGGAGAGTCGGCTCTTCGTACAGGGTCACGAACACATGCACGATCAGGAAAGCGATGGCCGCATACACGATCTGCCAGACGAATTCGAACCACAGGAAGTGTCCAATCAGCATGAGCAGGACGCCCACGTACATCGGGTTGCGGACGTAACGGTAGAAGCCCGTTGCAACCAGCTCCTTGGGCGGATCGATCGGCGCGGGCGTGCCGTGTCCCTGCACGAGGAAATTCCAGAAGGACCACAGCAGGACGATCCCGCCGATCAGCCAGAGGGGGATGGCAAGCCAGGCCAGGAAGCCCGTCTCGATTTGGGGTCCCTTGCGCAGCAAAACCAGCGGGATGTAACCCGCAACCATCCCCGGCGCGACGATCAGAAATAAGAGAGATTTGAAGGCGGTCATTCCTCGATCCGTGAGAGGTTGTAGGCTACAAACC
>JBAVVF010000895.1:0-8102 GCA_049697155.1 Anaerolineales bacterium | reverse complement strand
GGGCGAAGGCGACATCTTCACGCGTGATGCGACTGAGTTGAAGAAAAAAGTCGAGGCGGCCAACCTGCCGGACGAGCCGAAGCTGGTCGCCCTGAAGGAGCTGGAGCGCCTCAATCAGATGCCTCCGATGGCGCCGGAAGTCGGCATCATCCGCTCGTACATCGACTGGATCGTCGAGCTGCCCTGGACGAATACCACACCCGACAACCTGGATGTGAAGAACGCGGCCAAGATACTGGATCGCGACCATTACGGGCTCAAAAAAGCCAAGGAGCGCATCCTTGAATACATTGCGGTGCGCTCGCTCAAACCGAAGAAGGAGCGCCAGCCGATCCTGTGCTTTGTCGGCCCGCCCGGCGTCGGCAAGACCTCGCTGGGACGCTCGATCGCCGAGTCGATCGGGCGCAAGTTCGTGCGCGTCTCGCTGGGCGGCGTGCGCGACGAAGCCGAGATCCGCGGTCACCGCCGCACGTACATCGGCGCGCTGCCCGGACGCATCCTGCAGACCATGAAGCGGGCCGGGACGGCCAATCCGCTCTTCATGCTGGACGAGATCGACAAGCTCTATTCCGACTTCCGCGGCGACCCGGCCTCGGCCATGCTCGAAGTGCTTGACCCCGAACAGAACAATGCCTTCAGCGATCACTATCTGGAACTGCCGTTTGACCTGTCGAAGGTCATGTTCGTGACCACGGCCAACACGCTCGGTACCATCCCGCCCGCGCTGCTGGACCGCATGGAAGTCATCGAGTTCCCGGGCTACATCGAAGAGGAAAAGCTGGAGATCGCCAACCGCTATTTGATCCCGCGCCAGATGAGCGAAAACGGCGTGGACGAGTTCAACCTGACGTTCGAACCGGATGCCATCCGCCGCATCATTCGCGAGTACACCTATGAAGCGGGTGTCCGCAACCTGGAGCGCGAGATCGGGCGGGTCTGCCGCAAGATCGCCCGCATGAAAGCCGAGGGCAGGAAGTATCCGACGATAGTTACTGCCGAATCCATTGAAAAGTTCCTCGGCCCGCAGCAGGTCTTTCAAACCGAAGCCGAGCGGATGGATGAAGTCGGTGTCGTGACCAGCCTGGCCTGGACGGAGAATGGCGGCGAGATCATGCCGGTCGAAGTGGCCATTCTGGAAGGCAAAGGCGGGCTGCAGATGACCGGGCAGATGGGGGAGGTGATGCAGGAATCCGGGCAGGCCGCGCTGACCTACATCAAGTCGCGTGCTCCTGCACTGGGGATCGAGCTGGACGTGTTCGAGCGCATGGATATTCACGTCCACATGCCGGAAGGCGGCATCCCGAAGGATGGACCCTCGGCTGGCATTACCATGGCGACGGCCATCGTCTCTGCGCTGACGGGACGCCCGGTCTTCAAGCATGTCGGCATGACCGGCGAGATCACCCTGCGTGGGCGTGTCCTGCCGATCGGCGGCGTGCGCGAAAAAGTCCTGGCGGCACATCGTGCGGGTCTAAAGACCGTTATCCTGCCCGAAAAGAACATGAAGGATCTGATCGAGCTGCCGAAGACCGCCCGGTCTGAACTCAAGATTATCCCTGTCAAGCACATGGATGAGGTGCTTCAGATCGCGCTGGCTGCCAAGGCTGTCATCGAGCCTCCCCGGCCGCGCAAACAACCGAAGGATGAGCCACAGGACGAAAGCGAGTAAATCCCGATAGGGAATATGCCTCTGTTGCGTATTCCCTATTTTTATTAATCAATTTATCGGCAGGAGGAGAGATGTCAGCACTCAACGATAAGGTTGTCCTGATCACCGGCGCGTCATCGGGCTTCGGCGCGGCGGCCGCGAAGTTATTTGCCCTGGAAGGCTGTAAGGTTGTCCTGGCGGCCCGTCGCATTGAGCGGCTCGAGGAGATGGCAGGGGAAATCCGGGGCGCGGGAGGCGAGGCTCTGCCTGTCTCGGTCGACGTCACGCAGCCGGCCCAGATCGATGCGATGGTGAAGGCCGCGCTGGATCGATATGGCCGCATCGATATTCTCTTCAACAACGCCGGGTTTGGCCGGCTGGATTGGTTCGAAGCCCTGGATCCCGTCAAGGATATTCAGGCCCAGATCAACGTCGATCTCCTGGGTGTCATCTGGACGGCGCGGGCCATCCTCCCGCAAATGTACCGTCAGCGCAGCGGACATATCATCAACATGTGCTCGATGGGGGGCTGGGCCGCGCCTCCGCTGTACACCGTCTATTCCGCCGCCAAATTTGGCGTGCGCGGGTTCAACGAAGCTTTGCGGCGCGAGGCTTTGCCTTTTGGGGTCAAAGTCTCGGCGGTGTATCCCGGGGGCGCCGCAACCGAGTTCCAGAAGCATGTCGGGCAGAATAAGGCCAAACAGCGCTTCAAGACGCCTGCCTGGCTGGCTCTGACCGCCGAGGATGTGGCGCGAGCCGTGGTGAAGCTGGCGAAGCGCCCGCGCCGGGGCGTGGTCCTGCCCTGGGCAATGATTTTTTCAGCCTTCCTGAATTCCCACTTTCCAGGACTCTCGGATTCTCTCCAGGCCCGGGCCTTTGCCGCCTACCATGAAGAGGACATGCAGAAATATCTTTGAGCAAATTTCTCGCGCCGTCTCGCGACCGCAGGGAGTGCCGCGCAGCGGTACCGGCAGCGCTCCGAGCAAAGTTCATTAAGGAAAACCCACATGACCCCATCCCGCTTCGATAAGCTCAACGCTTCCCTGCGCAGCTCCAGCCTGGATGCTGTGATCCTGAATCCCGGTCCCACCCTGACGTATCTCACCGGCCTGCGCTTTCACCTGATGGAACGTCCGGTGGTATTGATGTTTGGAAAGGATCAGGTCCCTGCCATCGTTCTGCCCGAGCTTGAATTGCAGAAGGTGGCGTCTTTGCCGTACAAGCTTCAGGTCTTTGCGTATCCGGAGAACCTGTCGGAGTGGGATAACGCCTTTCGGAGGGCCGTCCAGGCTCTCAGCCTGGACGGGAAGCGGATCGGCGTCGAGCCGCGCCAGCTGCGCCTGCTGGAGTTCCGTCACGTCAAGGCCGGCGCGCCCGAGGCGGAATATCCCGATGCCAGCGACGTGTTGTCCGGTCTGCGCCTGAGAAAGGATTCCGCCGAGGTCGAGGCAATGCGGCGTGCGGTCAAGATCGCTCAGGAAGCCCTCGAAGCGACGATCCCTTTGATCAAGATCGGAATGACCGAGAAGCAACTTTCTGCTGAGTTGGTCGTGCAATTGCTCAAGCATGGCTCCGAGCCGGAGCTGCCCTTCCCGCCGATCGTCTCGGGTGGACCGAACGGGGCCAACCCGCATGCTTCCCCGGGCGACCGCAAACTTCAGACCGGCGACCTGCTGGTCGTCGATTGGGGCGCGGCGCATGATGGTTACATTTCTGATCTGACGCGTACCTTCGCGGTGGGCGAGGTGGCCGACGAATATCAGAAGATCCACAGGATCGTGCAGGAAGCGAATGCTGCCGGGCGGGCCGCGGCCAAACCCGGCGTCCCCTGCGCAAACGTGGATAAAGCTGCACGGGATGTGATCGAGAAGGCAGGTTATGGCGTGTATTTCACGCATCGCATCGGGCATGGGATCGGCATGGAAGGTCACGAAGAACCCTACATGCGCGGGGATAACATGCAGCTGCTGGAACCAGGCATGGCATTTACCGTCGAACCGGGAATTTACCTGCCCGAGCGCAACGGCGTGCGCATCGAGGATAATGTCGTGATCACCGACACCGGTGCGGATGTGTTAGCCGATATGCCGCGCGAGCTAAGAACAGTGGGTTAGACTTTGCCGCGAATTGCGCGAATGATTGAAAATATTCGCGTGACGCGCCTCAGTATAGGCTAGCACAAGTGCCTTTACCACGGAGACACTGAGACACGGAGTTTTTTTGTCTCAGTGTCTCCGTGTCTCCGTGGTTCAACAATCGGCAATCTGATCGATCAATCTAAATTCCGTGGCTATGAATCTTCAAATTGTTCGCGCCGGCACTGATCAAGCAGATGAATTATCTCGCATCGCGCTGGCCTCCAAGGCATACTGGGGCTATCCCCATTGTAGGTCAGGCTTCCAGCCTGACAATCCTTTGAAACCCGCCCTACGTTTTCATCAGCTGTTTCGCACTCTCGATCAATTTTTTGCGCAGCGGATATGGGTCGAGTCCTGCCATTTGCATCCCGAGCATCAGCGGCCCGACGACAGGCGGACCCTCCAGCCGGATCAGCTTCGCTTTGGGGACGTGCTTGATAACGATGTCCTGCATGGGTTTCGTGATGAGCTCACCCGCCTCGAAGATCGTGCCTGATTGAACGACCTCCACTTCCTCGTTCTCCATTTCGATCTGGCGCGCCACGGCGATCGCCAGCCAGCCAAGTTCCTCGCCGGCCCACTGCATGACAGCCCGCGCGGCCGGGTCACCCGCGCGCGCTGTGTTGATGACTTCCACAGCAATAAAGGGAAACAGATGATACCGATCGTACGAAAGACCTTCCATCAGATCCATTTCATCTTTCGCGCCGGTTGCGTCGAGAAAGACCTTTGTCAGTGCGGTGGGTGGTATTCGCTTGATCCAGGCGTAGTTCACAAGCTGCATGGCACGATAAACGATCTCGTACGCGCCGCCAAACTCGCCGAATGTGGGCCCGTTGCCAACGATGCGGCCTTCCTGACCGTTTTTGCCGCGCCCCCGGCAATTGTTGGAAGAACCTGCCGTGACGTTCACACCAATCCCCTGCGACGTGCCGGAGAGCAAGCCGTTCGCGCCGTCATTGACCACTTCCACCGGGCATGAAAGCCCCAGGCTGGCAATTGCCTTTAGGTGTCCTTCCCGGTCAGACGGAAAGTCGTATCCCGCGACGCCGAAGCCGGCCCCCGCGACCTGATCCTTGTCCACGCCGGACATTTGCCGCGCGCCCTCAAAGGACTTCTGCAGAACATCGGTCAGACCGTCGTAGCCCACGCTCTGAGGATTTCCCCCGCCGGCCTTGCCGAACCCAATGCAGCGGCCCGTTTCCTCGGCGATCAGCGCGTGCGTCTTGGATGAACCGACGTCTATGCCCAGAAAATATTTCATGAAGGCTCCATGTGAGAAAGGTGTCACGTGTCAGGTACCAGATGTCACGCGCCAGGTGTCAGGTGAAGAGCTGCATCCCACTCTTCGGGGGCGGGCTGCAGCAGACCGTATGCCTTGAAGCCATCTTCGAGCATCTTTTGCACGGCGGCCTGCATTTCGATCTCCCCGCGTGGCGAGGGCTGGGCCTCTGCCAGATACTGCCACAGCTGCGACGGCAGGATGAACAGCATCGAGGCTCCGTAAGGACTCATGATTTCCTCGCGGCGCGGTTTTTCGACGATGCGCTTCACCCGCCAGCTGGAATCCACGTCCACGCTGGAGCGGGCCATCAGTTCCTCTACCGGACATTGCTTCAGACTTATGGTGATGTCGGCGCGATTGTCGTCGTGCGCCCGGACAAGATCCAGCAGGTCGTTTTCCTGCAATACATAATCGGTCGCGGCGACCAGGACAGGCTCTTCGCGAATCCACGTGCGCGGGACCGACAGCAGCGCGTCGCCGCTGCCGCGCAGCTCATTTTGATGAGCGAACGTCACCTCCAGCCCCCACTGTGACCCATCTCGCACAAATTCGAAGATCTGCTCCTCCAGGTGGGAAGTCACAATGCAGACCCGTTCGATCCCCGCCCGCTGCACGGCATTCAATACATAGTCGAGGGTTGCGCGTCCGCGCACGGGCAGGAGGGGCTTGGGCGTGGTATCCGTGTATGGGCGCTGGCGCTTGCCGCGCCCCGCTGCAAGGAGGACGGCAGAGCGAATCACGACTCCACTCCAATGACCTCTTCCGCGGGCAGCAGGGAGATCTCATCTCCCATTTCTGCCACGAATACCTGTGACGGCAGTTCGGGGTGGCGCAGCAAGAATTTTTCGGCGATCTCTTCGCACGCGGATTCCGCCGCGGCCTTGTCTGCCAGCGCGACGACACAGCCGCCATATCCGCCGCCGCTGAAGCGGCTCCCGTACACGCCGTCGGTGCTGCTGACCAGCTCCGATAACTCGATCAGGATCGGGCTCCCGGACTCGTAGTTTCGAATCGACGATTCGCAGGATTGATTCATCAGCTGCCCGAACAGCTCGAGGTTTGATTCACGCCAGGCGTGCACACCTTTATGGACACGTTCCACTTCCCCGTAGTAATGTTCGGCGCGGCGGCGCAGATTCTCCGGCAGCTTATCCTTCCCATTCTCAAAGGCTGTGTGCGGCGCATCGGACAGGATTTTGGCCCCCTCGTGCAGGATGGCAGCCGCCTGACCGCACTCCTCCACACGGACGTTATATCCGCTTTTGATCAAGTCACGTGAGATTCCCGAGTAGGCCACGATCCAGGCGGCGCGGTTCAGCGGTGAGTCGGAGATCGGGATGGCCGTCGCACTGCGCGTGTCCATGAAGAGTAGTGCATTCCGTTTGCCGTGGACGATGGTCAGCGGGTCGAGCTTGCCGTTTTGCAGTCCGAGCTGATGGTTTTCCAGCTCGAAGTCCAGCTCCACCAGATCGTGACCGGACAATTCGATGTCATTCACGTCTGCGAGGGCCTTGATGTAGGCCAGCCCCACCGAAGCCGACGAGCTGAGCCCCGCGCCGATCAGCCGTCCGCTGACCCGCGCCCGCATGCCGCGTTTGAGGTTTGGCAGGACGCGCGCTGCAGCCTGGGCATAACGGACCCAATGTGTCCTGTCGATTTCAGCGCCGATCGAAAATCGTTTTTCGCCCAGCTGCTGACTGGTGATGTGTACTTCCGGTGCCTCGAGCGGTTCGTATTCGAGCGTCGTTCCAAGCTGGATGGTGCGGCCCAGCACGGCGCCGCCCTGGTGGTCAATGTGGGCGCCAATAGGGCAAATACGGTAGGGGGAGAAGATCTGCTTCATCAATCGCTGATTGACTCCTTTTTTCTTTTTGAGTGTTCCCTTGATTTTCTTCAGACAGCTTCCATGCGGTGGATATAGCCACAGGAATCAGTTTCTCATTGCATTGCGGATTGGGCGATACCCAATCAACTTAATGTCCTGGCTCTCGATGAACTTCTTCAGTTCGTCGCTCATGAAGGTGTTGTAGTTTGCGACGCGGCTCTCCCAGTCCGGGGCAATGGCGCGCAGTTCCGCCGTATCGATGGAGGGATGCAAAATGAAATGGGTGATGCCCACGGGTAGACTGCTAAACAGTTCCTTTGCGAATTCCATTTGCTTTTGGGCGTTTGGTTCGTCGAGGGGCATGGCCAGGATTGCATCCACCATCGGCACGCCGATGTTTTCGATCTGCTGCATGATGGGCGCATAGGCCTGCATTTCGGCCGCGCTGATTCCCATCATATCGACGCCCCGTGCATCCAGGCGCGGCAGCATGGGCGGCAGGAGCCTGCCCGCGGCCGCCTGCACGTAGGATTGGATGAACAGCGGATTCATGATCGTTCCCATGTGCGAATCGACGTGGGTGACGTCGATCCCGGCCGCTAGGGCGCGTTCGATCTGGGCGTTGACCTCCTTCTCGACCGCCGATGGACTGGCGTTGTCGTACACGGCCGGGTGCCACTGGTGGAAGTATCCGTCCGCGTCCAACAGACCCGAGTCCGGTTCCCGCGTCGACAGAGGTCCCCACCGGTAACTTTCCCACTCTGCATTCAGTGTTGCATGGACGCCCATGTCGATCTGTGGGTTGGCGCGGCACATCTGGGCGGCGGCCGGGAACCATGGGCAGGGAACCATCACGGCCGCGGAAGTGATCGTGCCGAACGCCCACAGGTCTTTGAAGGCCTGCAGGGAGGCGTGGCACATGCCGATGTCGTCGGTGTGGAGGATGACGGCGCGGTCGGTTTCCGAAAAACCTAGCTTTTTGAGAAACGGATTGGGAGTCATTGCTTATCCTTTCCTGCAAATGCAGTTTTCAGGCCTTTTCCATCAGTCGGATTGTCATGATCTGATAGGGTTTCAAATTTAACCGGATCGAATCGTTTTCCACGCTCAAAGCGGATTCGTTTTCCTCGAGCAGGTTCGTCACCCAGGCTGCCGCGACTGCGAAGCCCGCCTGAAGTTGAACCTGCCCACGTCTCCGCTGGCTTT